>JAYUZK010000315.1:0-4686 GCA_043751835.1 Gemmatimonadota bacterium
AAGTCCGGAACATGCGGGACTTCCAGGAGGACTTCGCCGGCGCGCGGCTGGTCCGGCTCGAACAGAACTATCGGAGCACCCAGGTGGTCCTCGACGCGGCCAACGCCGCGATCGCGCCGAACACCGGCCGGATCGGCAAGACACTGTTCACCCGGCGGACCGGCGGAGATCCGATCACGGTCGCGGGCGCCGCCGACGAGCGGGACGAGGCGGAATGGATCGCCCGGGAGCTCGCGGCCCGGCGATCGGCCGGGGACTACGGGACCAGCCAGATGGCGGTGCTCTACCGGACCAACGCGCAGTCCCGGGCGATGGAAGAAGCCTTCCGACGGGCCGGCGTCTCGTATCGGATCGTGGGCTCGGTCAGTTTCTACGATCGGCGCGAAGTGAAGGACCTGCTGGCGTACCTGAGGCTGCTGGTCAATCCGGCCGATGACGAGGCGTTCCTGAGGGCGATCGGCATCCCGAAGCGGGGGATCGGCGACACCAGTCTCGCGGTGGTCCGGCAGGCCGCGGCCACCTGGGGGAAAGCGCTGCTCGAGACCGCCGCGATCGGCGACCGGATCGACGGGCTCCGGCCTAACGTTCGGGAGGCGCTGCGCCGGTTTGGCGAGTTGATCGCCGGTCTGCGCGACCGGGCGGGCGGGAAGGCCCCGGCCGAGGTGATCGAGGCGGTGATCGAGTCGATCAACTACGAACGAGCGCTCCACGATGAAGGTCCCGAGGGCAAGGATCGGTGGGACAACGTCCGGGAATTGGTGGCGGCCGCCGCCAGCTGGTCGGAGGTCGTGGTCGAGGAGGCGGACGACACCACGCCGCTCCAGCGGTTCCTGGCCGAGGCCGCGTTGCTGTCGTCGCACGACACGCAGGACGGGGACGAGGCGGGCGTCACGCTGATGACGATGCACACGGCCAAGGGACTCGAATGGCCGGTGGTGGTAGTGGCGGGCCTCGAGGACGGGCTCTTCCCGCTCTCGCGCTCCACCGAGACGCTCGAGGGCCTGGAAGAGGAACGGCGCCTGTTCTACGTGGCGCTCACCCGGGCCAAGGACAAGCTCTACCTGACCCACGCGCGATCACGGCGGCGGGGCGGGGAGATTTTGCCGAGCATGCCGTCTCGGTTCCTCGAGACGCTGCCGCCAGGACTGCTCGATGAGAAAAGTACCTCGTCGTTGTTTGCGCCGAGTTGGGGGGGCGGGACCCGGGGCGGGAGCGGCTGGAGCCGGGGCAGCGGCTGGCGGAGCGGAGGAAGCCGTCCCGCCATCGGTAGCGTCGGGGCCCGCCCCGGCGCCCCCGGCGCCTGGGAGCCCCGTCAGTCCGGAACCCCGCCGGCCGGCCAGCCGCCAGGGCCCGAGGAGATGTCCCAGGACTCGCCGCGTTACGTCAAGGGCGAGCGGGTCAGACACCGGCGGTTCGGGACCGGGACAATCCAGGGTTTGAGCGGCGGAGGAAAGGATCTCAAGGTCACGGTGTCGTTCGACAGCGCGGAGGTCGGGACCAAGCAGCTGCTCGTCGCCTACGCCGGGTTGGAGCGCGACTGGGAGAGCGCATGACCATCACGGCCGAGGACCTCGCCCGGCTCGCCCGGCTCGCGGAGCTCGATGTCCCGACGGGGGAAGCGGAGCGTCTGGCCCGCCAGCTGGACGGCATCGTGGCCTACGTCGGGCAGCTCGAGACGTTAGGTGGGAGCCCGGCGGCGCCGGCGGGTGGCATCGAGGGGGCGACGCTCCGTGAGGACCGGATCGATCCGATCCTGCTCGACCGGCCACCGGCGGACATCGCACCCGAGTTTCGCGACGGATTCTTCCTGGTACCCCGGCTCCCGGCGATGGACGGCGGATGAGCTTCCGCGCCGAAGCCCTCGCGGTGGCCGAGCGGCTGGAGCGCTCGTCGTCTCTGAATGCGGTGTTGGCCTGGTCCCGGCCGGCGCTCGAAGCCGAAGCGGCCCGGGTCGAGGCGATCGCGCCGACGGGGCCGCTCGCCGGGATGCCGGTGGCGATCAAGGACAATATCGTCACGACGGAACTTCCCACCACGTGTGCCTCCCGCATGCTCGAGGGGTACCGGTCGCCGTTCGCCGCCACGGTCATCGAGCGGCTCCGGGCCGCCGGCGGCCTGGTGGCCTGCAAGACCAATCTCGACGAGTTCGCGATGGGCTCTTCCACCGAGCACTCGGCGTTCGGCCGGGTCCGTCACCCCCTCGATCCCGACCGGGTACCCGGCGGCAGTTCGGGCGGGTCGGCCGCCCTGGTGGCCGCCGGAGTCGTCGCGGCGGCGTTAGGCTCGGAGACCGGCGGTTCGGTGCGGCAGCCGGCCGCGTTCTGCGGGGTGGTCGGGGTGAAGCCGTCGTACGGCCGGGTGAGTCGCTTCGGGCTGGTGGCGTTCGGCTCGTCCCTCGACTGCGTTTCGGTGTTCGGTCGCACGGTGTCGGATGCGGCTCGGGTGCTCGGCGCGATTGCGGGCCACGATCCCCGGGACGCGACGAGCCGGGCGGCGCCCCCGATGGCCGCCCCCGCGTCGCAGGCCGACCTTCGTGGTGTCACGTTCGGTCTCCCCACGGAGTATTTCCCCGCCGATCTCGACGCCGGCGTTCGCGCCGGGATTGGCCGCGCGGTCGCGCGGGTGCGCGACCTCGGCGCCACGGTGCGCGTGGTCACGCTCCCGCATACCCGCTTTGCCGTCCCGACGTACTACGTCCTGGCACCGGCGGAGGCGGCGGCCAACCTGGCCCGTTTTGACGGGGTTCGGTACGGGGTCCGCCGGGGCGATGGGCTCGATCTCCGCTTGATGTACCGCGCCACCCGGGGGCAGGGTTTCGGCCCCGAGGTCCAGCGCCGGATTCTGGTCGGCACCTACGTGCTCAGTGCCGGCTACTACGACGCCTACTACGGGCGGGCCCAGGCGGCCCGGGCCCGGATCACCGCCGACTTCGCCACGGTCTTCGGCTCCGGGGTGGATGCACTGTTGACCCCGACCACGCCGACGCCCGCGTTCCGCGCCGGCGACAAGACGGCGGATCCGGTGCAGATGTACCTGGCCGACATTTTCGTCTCGGCCGTGAGCCTGGCCGGCCTGCCGGCGATGTCGCTGCCCGCGGGGCGAAGCGAGGGCTTGCCCATCGGGCTTCAGATCATTGCGCCGTCGTTCGACGAGAGCCGGATGCTCTCGATCGCCGCGACCCTCGAGCCGCATCTCGATCCGGCCGCGGAGGTCCGATGACCGTCTGGGAGACCGTGATCGGCCTCGAGGTCCACGTCCAACTCGCCACCCGGAGCAAGCTGTTCTGCGGTTGCTCGAGCGCGTTCGGCGACGAGCCCAATCGCAACATCTGCCCGGTCTGCCTTGGCCTACCGGGCGCGCTCCCGGTGCCCAACTCCGCCGCCGTTCGTCTTGGGGCGCGGGCCGCGCTCGCGCTCGGCTGCACGGTTCATCCGGTCAGCGTCTTTGCCCGGAAGAATTACTTCTATCCCGACCTCCCGAAGGGATACCAGATTTCGCAGTTCGACCGGCCGCTGGCCACCGGCGGCGAGGTTCGCTGCGTGTCGCCCGACCGGGGGGTGGTCACCATCGGTGTCACTCGACTCCACCTCGAGGAGGATGCCGGCAAACTCCTCCACGACCGGATTCCGGGCCACACCGCGATCGATCTCAACCGCGCCGGCGTGCCGCTCGCGGAGATCGTGAGCGAGCCGGACCTCAGGAGCCCGGCCGAGGCGAGGGCGTACCTCACCATCCTCAAACAGGTGCTGACCTACGCCGGCGTGAGCGACTGCAGTATGGAGAAGGGGAGCCTCCGGGTCGACGCCAACATCTCGCTCCGCCGCCCCGGCGATCCGCGGCTCGGGACCAGGACCGAACTCAAGAACATGAACAGCTTCGCCAGCGTCGAACGCGCCCTGGAGATCGAGCGGAATCGCCAAGGCGCGGTGCTGGACGAGGGAGGGCGGGTCGAGCAGGTGACGCTGCTCTTCAACCCGGATTCCGGCACCGTCAGGACGATGCGGTCGAAGGAAGAAAGTCACGACTACCGGTACTTTCCCGATCCCGATCTTCCGCCGGTGGTGGTGTCGATCGATTGGATCGAGGCCACCCGCGCCGAACTGCCGGAGCTGCCCGAGACGAAGCAAGCCCGCCTGGCGTCCAGCTACGGGCTCTCGGCGTACGACACCGGCGTGCTCGCGGCCGAGCGGACAGTGGCGGACTATTTCGAGTCCGTGGTGGCGGCGGGCGCCGATCCCAAAGCGGCGGCCAACTGGGTGATGGGCGAGTCGATGCCGGGCTACCACGACGCCGGCCAGTTTGTGGTGTCGGCCGACCGGCTGGCGGCCCTGATCGATCTGATCAAGGATGGGACCGTGAGTCATCAGGCCGCGAAGCGCGTCTTCGGGGAACTCGGCGCCGGTCCCGAGGCGCCTCGCGCCGTGGCGGAACGGCTCGGCGTGAGACAGGTCCGGGACGACGGCCAGCTCCGAATCTGGGTGGAGCAGGTCATCACGGACCAGCCGACGGAAGTCGAGCGGTACCGGGCAGGCGAGCTCAAACTGCTCGGGTTTCTGGTTGGGCAAGTGATGAAGAAGAGCCGGGGCAAGGCGGATCCCAATGCCGTGTCAGAGTTGCTGCTTACCACGATCGAGGGGTCATGACGATACGCTCGGTAGACGAGATCCGCGCGCAGTTTCCGGCGCT
>JAYUZK010000316.1:0-4546 GCA_043751835.1 Gemmatimonadota bacterium
CGGCGACCCTGTTCCAGGCGGCCTCGATCAGCAAGCCGGTCGCGGCGACGGCGATGCTCCATCTGGTGGAAGAGGGCAAACTGGCGCTCGATATGCCGGTGAACGAGTACCTCAAGAGCTGGAAACTTCCCGACAACAAGCTCACGGCCAAGGAGAAGGTCACGCTCCGGCGGATCGTCTCGCACTACGCGGGGCTTACCGTCCACGGGTTCCCGGGCTACGCGGCCGGCGATTCGATTCCGACGGTGCCGCAGATTCTCGACGGGAAGAAGCCGGCCAATACGTCGGCGGTCCGGGCGGAAACGGTGCCGGGGACAGTGTGGAATTACTCGGGTGGTGGCATCACGATCGAACAACTGGCGATGATGGACGTGACGGGCGAGCCGTTCCCGGCGCTGGTCAAGCGGTTGGTGCTGGATCCGATCGGGATGACCAACAGCGGGTACGATCAGCCGCTTCCCGCCGGGAAGAAGGGCCAGGAAGCGGCCGGCTACCGGGCGGACGGCAAGATGGTGGAAGGTCGCTGGCATACCTATCCGGAGATGGCCGCGGCCGGGCTCTGGACGACGCCGACCGATCTCCTCAAGTGGGCGATGGAGATCACGGCGGCGCGGGCGGGCAAATCCACCAAGGTGCTGTCGCAGAAGATGGCGACCGAGATGCTGACGGTGCAGAAGGCACCCTCCGGGCTTGGGCCGATGCTGCACGGGAGCGGGCACGGGTTCTACTTCGAGCACGGCGGTGCCAACGAGGGATTCCGCTGCGAGGTGCTGTACTTCCCGGAAATCGGGCGGGGCGCCGCGGTGATGACGAACAGCGACGCCGGCTCCGGCGTGGCGCAGGAGATTCTCTATGCATTGGCCAGCGAGTACCGGTGGCCGGACTATGCGCCGCGGGAGATCGAGCCGGTGGCGCTCGACAGCGCGGCGGTCAGCCAACTCGTGGGTGAATATCCGATTCCGTCCGCCGTGTCGGGCAGCACCACGCCGACGTCACTCGTCATCCGGAGCGAGGCCGGGGCGCTGACGGTGGAGGCGACCGGCCTGGTTCAGAAGGCCGCGGTGGTGGCACTGGCCGGCGGGAAGCTGATGGCCCCGGAGACCGGCTTCGAGTTCTCCATGATCAAGGCGAAGGACGGCCGGATTGCCGGCCTGGACATCGGCAGTGCCAAGCTCACCAAGAAAGGGAAGTGACCATGCGGATCGGGGCCGGCTTGATCGCGCTTTGGGTTCCGGTGATGCTCGTTGCACAGGTGCCGGGGCCGTCGTTCCGGGATGTGATCAGTTTGAAGAGCGTCGGCTCGCCGGCGATTTCGCCGGATGGGAAATCGGTGGCCTACACGGTCCGGACCACCGATTGGGCCGAGAACCGGTTCGACGCCGAGGTGTGGCTGTGGCGTGAGGGGCAGGGCTCGGTGCAGCTCACCCGGACTGCCAAAGGCAGCAGCACCTCGCCGAGGTGGTCGCCGGACGGGCAATGGATCGGGTTTCTGGCCGACCGGGGCGACAAGCAGCAGCTCTACGTGATTCGGCCGAGCGGCGGTGAAGCGATCCGGCTCACGGGCGTGAAGGACGGGATCGGCGACTTCCGGTGGTCGCCGGCCGGGGGCAAGGTGGCGCTGCTGGTGACCGAGCCCGAGACCGAGGCTCAGACCAAGGCCAAGGCGCTTTACGGCGACTTCTACGTCGAGGAGAACGACTACCGGATGTCGCACCTCTGGGTGATGGACCTCCGGCTGGACGGCTGGACCGGCGACACGACGGCGCTGCCGAAGGCGGTCCGGCTCACCGACGGCACCGCCTATACCGTGGGGTCCTTCGCGTGGTCTCCGGATGGGAGCAGGATTGCGTTCGATCATCGGCATGATCCGATGATTGCCTCGGGGTCGACGGCGGACATCTCGATCGTGGACGTGGCGAGTCACACGATCACGCCGCTCGTGGCGCGGGTCGGCTCGGATCAGGGGCCGGTGTGGGCGCCCGATGGGCAGTGGATCGCGTTCACGACCTCGGCCGGTGACACGCTCAGTAATTTTTACAAGAACAATCAGCTGGCAAAGGTGCGGTCCTCGGGAGGCGAGCCGATCCGGCTGGCGGCGGACTTCGACGAATCGATCGGGCCGGTGCTGTGGACTCCGCCGGGGCTCTGGTTCGGGGCGCTCGACAAGACGCGGTCGGGGCTGGTGCAGGTCGATCCCGCCACGGGCAAGGCGACGCGGGACACCGGCTCGCCGTTCTCGAACGCGGGCGGCGTCGACGTGTCGCCGGACGGAAAGTGGTGGGTATTGAGTGCCCAGAAGGACGGGTCGTCGCTGGTGGAACTGTATCGCGGCGAGGCGACGGGCAAGGGCGGGCCGGAGAAGCTCACCGACATGACCGGACAGCTCTCCGGCTGGAACCTCGGTACCAGCGAGGTGGTCCGGTGGCCGAGCAAGGACGGGACGATTATCGAGGGCGTGCTCCACAAGCCGAAGGATTTCCAGCCGGGGAAACAGTACCCGCTGCTGGTGGTCATTCATGGCGGGCCCACGGGGGTGGACTACCCGCAACCGGTGCCGTTCTACGTGTATCCGATCCCGGAGTGGAATGCCAAGGGCGCGCTGGTGCTCCGGCCGAACTATCGGGGCTCGGCGGGGTATGGGGAGAAGTTCCGCTCGCTCAATGTCCGGAATCTCGGCGTGGGCGACATGTGGGACGTGATGTCGGGTGTCGATCACTTGATCAAGCAGGGGATCGTCGACACGACCCGGATGGGGGCGATGGGCTGGAGCCAGGGTGGCTACATCTCGGCCTTCCTCACGACCAACACCAACCGGTTCAAGGCGATCTCGGTTGGCGCCGGGATCTCCAACTGGGTGACCTACTATGTGACCACGGACATCGCGCCGTTCACCCGGCAGTATCTCAAGGCGACGCCGTGGGACGACATGCTGATCTACCAGAAGACCTCGGCCATGACGACGATCAAGCAGGCCCGGACGCCGACCCTGATCCAGCATGGTCAGTTCGACTTGCGGGTGCCGATCCAGAACGCCTATGAGCTGAATCAGGGGCTGATCGACCAGGGGGTGCCGACCGAGATGATCGTCTATCGCGGGTTCGGGCACGGAATCAACAAGCCGAAGGAGCAGCTGGCCGCCGTGTGGCACAACTGGCGGTGGTTCGGCAAGTACGTCTTCGGCGAGAACGTGACCATTCCGCTGGAGGATGATGCGACCAAGGCGGCTCGTCCGTAGATGAGGCCGCCTTCGCTGGACGAACTCGAGGCAGCACGCCGCCGGCTGGCCGGACATGCGATCCGGACCCCGCTGGTTCGGTGGCAGGAGGGGCCGGCCGAGATCTGGCTCAAGCTGGAGACCCTGCAGCCGATCGGGTCATTCAAGATCCGGGGGGCCCGAAACGCGCTGGCCACGGCGGCGCCGGAGCAGTTGCGGCGGGGTGTGTTCACGGCGAGCGCGGGCAACATGGCGCAGGGGGTGGCGTGGTGTGCCAGGGCGTTAGGCGTGCCGTGCACGGTGATCGCGCCGGATCATGCGCCCGCCACCAAGATCGCGGCGATCGAGCGGTTGGGAGCTACGGTGATCAAGGTGCCGTTCGACCGGTGGTGGCGGGTGCTGCTGGAACGCGCGTTCGAGGGGGTCGACGGGTTCTTCGTGCACCCGGTGTCGGACCCGGCGGTGATCGCGGGGAACGGCAGCATCGGGCTCGAGATCGCGGAGGATCTTCCGGACGTGGATCTGGTGCTGGTGCCGTACGGCGGCGGGGGGCTCTCGTGCGGGATCGCGTCGGCGTTGCGGGCGGTGGCCCCGAAGGCACGGACGGTGGCGGTGGAGCCGGACACCGCGTCGCCGCTCGCGACTTCGTTCGAGGCGGGCCAGCCGACGGCGGTCGAGTATCGGCCGAGTTTCATCGATGGCGCCGGGGGGAAGGCGGTGCTGGCGGAGATGTGGCCGCTCGCGCGCGAAGTGCTGGCAGGGGCAATGCGGGTGAGTGTCGCTGAAACGGCTGAGGCGGTACGGATGCTGGCGGAGCGAAGCCGAGTGGTGGCTGAGGGAGCGGGCGCGCTGGCGCTCGCGGCCGCGCGGTCGGGGCGGGCCGGCGGGACGAAGATCGTGGCGATTGTGTCGGGCGGGAACATCGACAGCAGCAGGCTGGTGGCCATTCTACAGGGAGAAGTGCCGGCATGAAACCGCCTGACGTGTGGTTGCGGGGTCCAGTGGCGCAGGTACCCGGGATGCTTCAACCGGCGGCGCACGCGCTGCTGCAGGCGGTGGAGGATGTGGATCGGGTGGTGGCCGGAGTGTCGCGCGAGGACCTGTGGCGGCGGCCGAGCCCGGCGGCGTCGTTAGGCTTTCACCTCAAGCACCTGAGCGGTTCCACCGAGCGGCTGATGAGCTACGGGATGGGCCGGGCGATCAGTGCCGCCGAGCGCGAATGGCTGGCGCTCGAGCCCGTGGACGGGGCGCCGGAGGGTGATGCGGCGGCGCTGGGGCTTCGATTATGGACGGTGGTGCAGAACGCGATCAACGAGATGGCCGGGTATCCGG
>JAYUZK010000317.1:0-10836 GCA_043751835.1 Gemmatimonadota bacterium
TCTTCGGGCGACTCGACCTCGATCGGCATCCGGCGATACCGCATCGTCAGAGCACCTGCCGGAGGACGAGGAAGACGGCCGAGAGGCCGGAGAGCCCCAGCACCGCCGGCCGGATTCCCTTGCGGTCGATCAGCGGGAGGAAGCGGTGGGACCCGGAGTAGCCCAGCACCACGCCCGGGCAGAGCAGGGCGCCCATCCAGATGTCCGCGAGGCCGAACCGGCCATTGAGAGCCAACCCGATGGCGCTCAGCACCGCGCCGATCGTGAAGTAGAGGGAGAGGGTGCCCCGGAGCTTGGGACCTTTCTCGCGCTGGTAGACGATCGCCATCGGCGGCCCGCCGATGGCGGTGGCGGTGCCCATCACGCCGGACACGACGCCGGCGCTGATGAGAGTGCCCGGGTTGAGGCGGAAGGAGAGCCCGGCGGCGACCATCAGCACCGCGGCGAGCACGATCGCCCCGAAGAGGATGTCGATTCCCCTCGGCGACAGCTGGCCCATCACCCAGACCGCGATCCCGATGCCAACCAGGCGGCCGCCTAACGCAAACCCGGCTTCCTTCACCGCGACCTGACCCCATTCCCGCCGAGCCATCATGCCGGTCAGCGCCACATTGCAGACGATCAGCGGACCTGGGGCCAAGGCCGGGTTGATCAGCGCGAGCAGTGGTGCCGCGAACAGGGCCAGCCCGAACCCGATGGTGCCCTGAAGCACCGATCCGACCGCGATCACGAGGTTGGCCGCCACCCAGGCGATGGTCGTCATCCGGAGCGTCAGCGCGATCCGGCGGTTTTGGGCGCCGCCGGCACCAGGGCCTGGTAGACCAGGGTTGCGAACCGGCCGCCGAGGTTGAGCGGGATGCCGGGCAGGTTCTGGGTCATCATGACGATCACCAGGTCCTGGGCCGGATCGACGTTGTAGTTCGTCTGATAGGCCCCGCCCCACCCGAAGGTCCCGACCGAATGGGAGTTCGAGCCCGCGCCAAGTTTGTCCACGGTCTGGAAGCCGAGGCCGAATCCGAGGCCGTCGTTCGAGAACAGGGTGCCCACCATGTTGGTGGTCATCAGCCGCACGGTGGTCGGGCTCAGCAGGCGGTGCCCGCCGACCTCGCCGCCGTTCAGGAGCATCTGGAGGAAACGGGCGTAGTCGGGCGCGGTGGAGACGATTCCGGCGCCACCGGCGAAGCTCTTCCGCGGTCCATTGACGTAGTGGCCCTGCCCGCGGGCGCCTTCGGGCGCCTTGATCAGGGCGCCATCGGGTCCCGGACGATAGACCGCCGCGAGGCGCGCGGCTTTCTCGGACGGCACGAAGAAATAACTGTCGGGCATCCCCACCGGCTCGAAGATCCGCTTGGCAAAGAACTGGTCGAGCGGCATCCCTGAAGCCCGCTCGACCACACAGCCGAGGATGTCGGTGTTGTAGCCGTAGACGAAGGCCTCACCCGGCTGGGCCACGAAGGGCAGAGTGCCCAGGCGGTCCATGGTGGCGCAGATCGGCTCGTCCTTGTCGGCGGTGTACCAGCCCCAGCCGGCGGCAGGACCGAGTCCCTGCGCCTCGTAAAGTGGCGCTACCAACGAGTCCGTCCCGTAGGAGATGCCCGCGGTGTGGGTGAGGAGATCGCGAATGGTGATCTGCCGGCGCGCGGGCACGATGGCGCGGCCGGTGTCGGCCTTCACGGCCACGGTGGTTTTGGCAAAGGACGGCAACCACCGGGAGACCGGATCACCGAGGCCGATCTTCCCCTCTTCGTAAAGCATCATCACCGCCACGCTGGTGATGGCCTTGGTCTGGGAGGCGATCCGGAACAAGGCGTCGGGCGCGAGCTTCCGGCCGGCTTCCTTGTCGGCCCAACCGAAGGCGCCCTGGTAGGCCACCTTGCCGTGCTGGAGCACGAGCCCCACCGCGCCGATCATCTTGCCTTGGTCGACATACGCCTGGAGCGTCCGGTCGATCAGCGCGAGCCGGTCCTTCGCGAAGCTGTACTGCTGGGCGGCGACCGACCCGGCAAGGCCGAGCGCCGCTGCGAGCGAAAGAATCCAGGTCCGGATGAATCGCATGGTGTCTCCTGGTCAGCGGGCGCCGAGCATGTCGGCGACCGAGGTGAGTTTGGTGCGTGGGCGGCCGGCGGCCTTGCCCCGCATGGTCTCCGCTTCGTTGATCTTCTGCCAACCCGCCCACGAGACGACGTCGGCGTTCCGGGTCGCGAGGGTCATCGCGACCAGATCCGGGGCGTTGGCGGGCGGATCGATCAGAATGCTGTTTGAAAAGTCGGCGAGGATCTGGTCCGCCGTTTCGGCCGAGTCGGGTTTATTGGTGCCGATCACGCCATTCGGGCCCCGTTTGATCCACCCGGCCACGTAGAGGCCGGGCATCGGCTCGCCGCCCGGCGCCGCGAGGACTCGACCGTGATCGTTGGGTACGGTGCCGCGCCGCTCGTCGAAGGGGAGCCCATCAATCGGTTGGCCTCGATACCCCACCGATCGGAACACCAGCCCGACCGGAAGCTCCTCGATGGTGCCGGTTGGTTCGGCCGCGATCTCGCCGTTCTTGAGCACCAGCCGGTTTCGGACGAGTCGAATGGCCCGGACCCGTCCGGTACCGTCGTCCACCAATTCGACGGGCGAGACCAGGAACCGGATCGTGAGGCGCTTCGGCTTGCCCGAGGGCGTGCGCTGGGCGAACTCGCTCAACACCTCGACCTTCCGTTTGTTGGCCGCGTCGTTCTCCCGGTCGAGGAGTTCCCGGCAGATCGGGTCGAGGGCCACTTCTTCGGGAAGGGTGACGGCATCGGCTAGTTGCATCTCGCCCAGTTCCTTCACCTCGGGTGCGGTGAATGCGGCCTGGACCGGGCCCCGCCGGCCGAGGAGGTAGACCTCACGCACCCTGGAGTGGCGGAGCGCCTCGAGGGCATGGTCGGCGATGTCGGTGGTGGCGAGTTCGTCGATCGAGCGGGAGAGGATCCGGGCCACGTCCACCGCCACGTTCCCGACACCCACGACCGCCACCCGTTCAACCGAGAGATCGAAGGTCCGGTCCCGATAGTCCGGGTGACCGTTGTACCAGGCGACGAACTCGGTGGCGGGGTGGCTGCCCCGGAGATCCTCGCCGGGGATCCCCATCCGCCGGTCGGATTGGGCGCCGGTGGTGAAGGCCACCGCGTGATAGAACTGCCGCAGCTCGTCGACCGAGAGGTCCCGCCCGATTTCCACGTTGCCGAAGAACCGGACGTTGGGGCGGGCCGCCACCTTGTCGAAGCTCCGGGTCACCGCCTTGATCTTCTCGTGGTCAGGCGCGACGCCAAAGCGGACCAGGCCGTACGGGACCGGGAGCCGCTCGAAGAGGTCGACCGCGACCGGGCAGTCCGTCTGGCCGGACAGCTTGTCAGCCAGAAAGAACCCGGACGGGCCGGCACCGACGATTGCGACACGAAGCGGCGTCGTCATGAGCGGGGACACTCGCACGGTGTGGGGATGCGAAGAAACTAGCTTCCCCATTACCGTTGGGCCATGACCGCCAAGTCCCGTACTGCCCTGGTCGGGGCCGCCTTCCTGATGGCGACCTCGGCGATCGGCCCCGGTTTTCTCACGCAGACAGCAGTGTTCACGGCCCAGCTCGGGGCGAGTTTTGGCTTTGCCATCCTGATCTCGGTGGTCTTCGACCTGCTGGCCCAGCTCACGATCTGGCGGGTGTTGGTGGGATCGGGGCAGCGGGCCAACGAGATCGCCAATACGGTCCTGCCCGGGCTTGGCACCGGGCTCAGCCTGGCGGTCGCGGCGGGGGGGCTCGCCTTCAACATCGGGAACGTGGCTGGAGCCGGTCTTGGCCTCAACGTGCTGTTCGGGATCGATCCCAAACTCGGCGCCGTGATCAGCGCGGCGATCGGGATCGGCGTCTTCCTGGTGAAGGATGCCGGCCGCGCGATGGATCGGTTCGCGCAGGCGCTCGGGATCCTGATGGTCGGGGTCGCGTTGTACGTAGCGGTCGTGGCAGCGCCGCCGGTCGGCGAAGCGCTGCTCCGGACGGTGGCGCCCCTTCGCCTCGATCCGGTCGCGATCGTGACCATCGTGGGTGGTACGGTCGGTGGGTACATCACTTTCGCCGGCGGGCACCGGCTGCTCGACGCTGGCCACTCGGGTCGGGACGCGGTTCCTGGCGCCACCCGTTCCGCGTTGCTCGGGGTCGGGGTTGCGACGGTGATGCGGGTGGTGCTCTTCCTGGGGGCGCTGGGCGTGGTGGCGTCGGGGCGGGCACTCGATCCCGCCAATCCCCCGGCCTCGGTGTTCCGGGCTGCCGCGGGCGATCTGGGGTATCGCTTCTTTGGCGTGGTGATGTGGGCGGCGGCGATCACCTCGGTGGTCGGGTCGGCATTCACGTCCGTCAGCTTCCTGGGGCGGATGGGCGGGGAGGCGGGGGGGCGGAGAACGGCCGGGATCGTGACGTTCATCGTCACGTCGACGGCGGTGTTCCTCGTGGTAGGGCGGCCGGTGACGATCTTGCTGCTGGTCGGCGCGGTGAACGGCCTCATCCTGCCGTTAGGCCTCGGGGCCATGCTGGTGGCGGCGAGGCGGGAGCCGTATCGCGCCCAGGCCGCGCTTCCGGTGTGGCTGGCGGCCGGCGGGGCGGTGGTGGCGGTGGTGATGGCCGGTTTGGGTGCCTACACGGTGGTGACCGCGGTGCCGGGCCTGTTGCGATAGCCGACTATCGGCGAGCCGGCCGCCAGGGGGCGACGCCTAACGAGGCGTAGACCCTGGCGGGATCGAAGAGGATGCCGTCCTTCATCACCCAGTCCACCTTGCGGATATCGCTGATCCGGCGGGTCGGGTCGCCGGCCACGACGATCAGGTCGGCCAGTTTGCCGGGTTCGAGGGTGCCCAACCGATCGGCCCGGTGCATCACGGTGGCGGCGCCCAGCGTCGCGATCCGGAGGACCTCGGCGGCGGGAATCCCCGCTTCCACATAGAGCTCCAGTTCCCGGTGGAGACAGAAGCCCGCGGTGCAGTCGGTTCCCGCCACCAGCGGCACGCCCGCGTCGAACAGGGCCTTGACCATCGCCAGCATGTTGCGGTAGCTGGCCCGGTAGACCGCGCGAGTCACCGAATCAGCCGGGAGTCCGCCGCCCGCCATGCCGCGGCGGACCTGGGCCGGCACCCGCCCCGCCACCGCGCGGTCGCCGGGGGAGAGTTGGTCCGGGTCCGACGTGAACATTCCCTCGAACGTGGCCAGGGTCGGATCGACGACCGTGCCCTTGTCTTTGAGGTAGGCGATGAATCGCCGGACGCTGTCGGCGGCGAGGTCGAGGTTCCGGCCGTACTTCGCCACAGTCGTGAACCGGAGCGGCGTCCGGGTATCGAGCGTGTCGCCGAGGAAATTGAGGAACAGCATGTTGGTGTGCTGGATCTCGTCGTACCCCGCGGCGACGGCCTGGTGCGCCAGCATGCCCCGCGGGATATGGCCCGAGAGCCGCATGCCCTTGGCGTGCGCCCGCTCGGCGATGATCGGCACCAGGGCTGGATCGAGCGAGCTGTAGAGTTTGATTTGCTCGTAGCCGAGGGACGCATACCGGTCCACCCACTCCAGCGCCTGCTCCCGGGTGCTCACGAGTGCCTTGGTCGGGCCGGCGTAGGGCCCGGGGCCGTCGATGAATCCGGCCATCACGACCCGCGGGCCGATCCCGGTCCCTTCGTCGAAGGCTTTCCGGGTGGCGAGGAGATAGTCGACGTCGTTGGCCATGTCCCGGACGCTGGTGACGCCGGCGGCAATATCGAGGCGGCCATCGACTGCGGACAGATGGGCGTGCATGTCCCAGAGACCAGGCAGCACGGTTTTGCCGGTCGCGTCGATCACCTTCGTCGTGCTCGAGAGCCGCATCGTGGCGGTTGGGCCCACGGCCGAGATTCTGTCCCCTTCGACCAGGATTGTCTGGCCGCGAGTCACCCGCCGGGTTACCGGGTCGAACACCGCGGCATTGGTGAATGCGACCGGCCCGGCGGCTTTGATTGAGAGTTGGCGGGCCAGGTCGCCCTCGCGGCGCCCGCTGACCGAATCCTGCACCACCGCGAGCCGCGCCGTGCTCGGCTGATAGCCCTCGCGAACCAGCCCCTGCCATCCGCTCAACGCAGCGAACAGCGTCCCGTCGCCTTCGAGCCAGAGATAGTCGGGTGCGAAGCCGAGGCCGGAGACGGCGTAGAGGGTGACCGTGCGACCGCCGCCATCGCCGCTGACGGTCTCCGTGGCTGCCGCCGCGATGCTGGCCTTTCCCGACGGCAGCAGGGTGAGACCTGTGGTCGGGGCCTTGAGGGCCGCCCGGACCAGCAGTGCCATGAACTCGGGCGGGGCCTCGCGGGGGAGATAGAACGCGCTCCGGCGGGCCGCCGCCCCTCGCTCTCCGCTATTGCTCCAGATGAACGCGCCCGTCCTGCTGGTGAGCCGCTCGTCCACAGCCTGCTTGAGATAGTCGTTGCCGGTGATGGTGACGGAGGTGGGGAGGTTCTTCGGATCGACCGAGAACCGGGTCTCCGTCTTCGGTCCGCGGCCGCGATCGGTGAATTCGAAGAGAACCGTCGTTTCGGCCGGACCGCGAATCGTGGTTTGCCGACCGGCGGGGTTGCCCTGAATCGTGATGGCGTAGCGCAGCGTGTCCGACAGCGCGACGGCGAGAAGCAGGGCGAGCATGAGACCACCACCGAGGCGAGGTGGGGCGAAGTTAGTCGCGGGCCGGACCCCGGGCCAGCGGCTTCCGATGCCGGCGGCGGGCCGGTCGCTTGAGCCGACGGCGGTCGGCTTGGACGGCGGCCTGGTGGGCTGCCATCAGGAACCGATCGACCGCCTCGGGGGCGAGCGCTTGGGTAGGGAACTCGACCCAGCCGCTCTTCTGCATGGCGCCGACCGAGAGGAACGGCCGGGCGATCCCGAGCCTGAGGGCCTCGAGGGAGCCGGAGGAGGTGAGGCGGAGAATCAGTCCGCGGGGGCCGACGGCGGCGAAGCGGACCGCGCCGACGAAATACCCCTCACCGCCGTACTCCGGCCGACTCTCGACCCCAGCGAGTTGGCAGAGGTTCGAACGAACCCACAGCAGAGATGCCACTGTTTCCATGACTGGATGCTCGAGAAGGGTAACGATGATACCGCCTCCCGGCCGATCCCGCGAGAGGGACCTGGTCTCGGGGGCCGCAAAAAGGTGCTCGTTCCTTTATATTTGCATACAATTCAGACCTACGCCGTTCACCCTTCGCCCGATTGTTTCGCCATGGTCCGTCCCGCGCTGATTGCAGGTTTGTTGCTGACCGGCGTGACTGGTTCCGCAGCCGGTCAGGTCGAAGTCCGGTCCACGCCGGGTGCCGGCCGGGTGGCCCGGGCGGCCCGGATCACGACGCCGCCGGTCATCGACGGGCACCCGGACGAAGCGGTCTGGCGGGAGGCCGAACCGGTCACGGACTTCATTCAGCGGGATCCGGCCGAAGGGACCGCCGCCACCGAACGGACCGAGGTGCGGTTCCTCACCGACGGCGAGGCGCTCTATGTCGGAGCGCGGCTCTTCGACCGCGAGGCCGGCCAGATTGTCCGGGGGGAACGGCTCCGCGATGTCGAGCTCACCAACAGCGACTATTTCGCGATCATTCTCGACACGTATCATGACCGCCAGAGCGGTTTCGTGTTCGGGACGACGCCGGCCGGGGTCGAATACGACGGTCAGGTCATTCGCGAGGGCGACGGGGGCGGAGTAACCCAGCAGGGGCAGACGCGAGCCCAGTCAGGCTCGGCCGGCGGGTTCAATCTCAATTGGGACGCGAGCTGGAAAGTTGCGACCTCGGTAGACAGCCTGGGGTGGTACGTCGAGTTCCGGATTCCCTTCTCCACGCTGCGGTATGGCAGCGGGCGGACCCAGAGCTGGGGGCTCAATATCGTCCGGAGCATCCGGCGGCGGCACGAAGAGGCCTTCTGGGCGTTCATTCCGCGGCAGTTCAACCTTTATCGGGTCTCGCGGGCGGGGCAGCTGGCGGATCTGCAGGTGCCGTCGCAACGGATCGCGACGTTGACGCCGTACGTCCTGAGTTCGGCGGTGAAGAACTTCCACAGCGGTTCGAAGGCGACCTACCCCACCGAAGTTGGGATCGACGGCAAGCTCGGTCTCACGCCGAGCCTGACGCTCGATGCGACCTACAACACCGATTTTGCCCAGGTGGAGGTGGACGAGCAGCGGACCAACCTGACCCGTTTTCCGCTGTTCTTTCCGGAAAAGAGGCCCTTCTTCCTGGAGAACGCCGGGATCTTCGCGGCCGGCACGCCGCAGGCGGTGGACCTCTTCTTCAGCCGGCGGATCGGGATCGATTCGTTAGGCAATCCGGTGCCGATCGTGGGGGGCGCCCGGCTCACCGGCAAGGCGGCCGGCTTCACCGTCGGGGCGATCCAGCTTTTCACCGAGACCGTAGCCGGGAGGCAGCAGGCCAACTCCTACACCGTGGGGCGGGTTACCCGGGAATGGGGCCGGTCGCGAGTCGGCGTGATCGGGGTCCAACGGATCGCCACCGGTGAGGGGGGCGACCACAACCGGACGTTCGGGCTCGACGGCCGGTTCGCGCTGAGCGATCCAATCAACTTCGATTGGTGGGTGGCCAAGACAGAGACGCCGGGCCGAACCGGTCGCGACGGTGCCTTCAGTGTCCGCCTCGGTCACCAGACCAGGGTCTGGAACAACAGCCTCCGGTTCGTCCAGGTTGGCGGGGACTTCAATCCCGAGGTCGGTTTCCTGAGCCGATCGAACTATCGCTTCTACGAGGGGTCTCTGTTCCGGACCATTCCGGTGACCAACCGGTGGATCCGGTACTGGATGCCCCATTTCACCTATCGCGGCTATTTCGGCTTCGACGGGAAGATGCAATCGGACCAGTATCACATCGACTTTGGCGAGGCTGAGTTCAACAACGGGGGCCGAATCGGTCCCGAGATCAATGTCTATGGGGAAGGGCTGACCAAACCGTTCGCGATCGCCAACGGGGTCACTCTCCCAGCCGATACCTACCGGTACACCTCGCTCGGCTTCGACTTCACCAGCAATCCGAGCGCCCCGGTGGTCCTGGTGGCCCGGCTCGACATGGGCGGATTCTATAACGGGACGCGCTACGGTGGGAACGCCACGCTCACCGTGCATCGGGGGTCGTCGCTCACCACGTCGCTGCTGGTGGACTACAACGACGTGCACCTCGATCAGGGGAAGTTCACGCGGTCGCTGGTGGGTGTTCGAGTCGGCTACTTCTTCACGCCGCGGATCTTCGTTCAGTCGCTGGTCCAGTACAACAACCAGGCGCGGGCGTTCTCGGCCAACGTGCGATTCGGGTGGCTCAATACTGCGAGCACCGGTCTCTTCGTCGTGCTCAACGACGCCGAGGACGCGACCGGGCTGTTCAGTTGGCAGCGGCCGATCACTCGGTCGTTCGTGGTGAAGTTCTCCCGGCAGTTCGGGACCGGCGGTTAATGACGGTCCTGCTTCAATCGGAATATCTGGAACAGGCCGATCCGGAGTTCCAGCTGGTAGTTGGCTGCCAAGGGTTCGATCAGTTCAGGATAGAGCCCATGGCGTTCTATCGTCTGGCCGCCCGGGCCGTCATAGTCCGAGGCCACGATGAACTTCGGCTTGACGTCCCGGATGGCTCGGGCGAATTCGGCTTGGAATGACGGGGCGATCGGGTGGCTGGGCCGGCCCACCAACGGCTCCGGGAATCCGAACCGTGATGCCGAGGCTCTTCCGCTGAGATAGATGATGCCGGGGTTCGCGCCCCACAGGGCGATCCGATCGGCGTCCGTGGAGTGAGCCCGAATCCACTCGGCCGTTTCGATGTCATTCCCGGCGGTGGGGGGATGGTACTGGAAATCTGCCCAGTAGTCCGTCCGCGACATCTGTCCGGTGATCAGTTGGCCCCACCGCCTGATGGCTCGCGCCGGCTGCCAGGCTCCCACCCCGAACAGCAATGCGAGGAACGTCACCGTCGCGACCCGGAGTGACTGGCCCCGGGCTTCCCAGACGCGGCGAAATCCGATCCCCGTCGCGACCGCGAAAGAGGGAAACACGGGGAGCCAGTGGTAGCGGAAGAAACGACCCCATGCCCTATTCCGGAGTCATGGCCTCGGCCTCGATCTCGACCAGGTACTCATCCCCCACCAAGTCAGCCCGGACAAGGGTGTTGGCCGGACGGATGGTCGCGAAGCGTTCTCCGTGGGCGCGGGCCACTGGCTCCCAATCGGCCATGTTACGGACATAGATCCGGGTTCGTACCACCTGCTCCAACCTCCCGCCTAACGACTGGAGCGCGCCCTCCAGCTTGTCGATCACGAAGTGTGCCTGCGCCGCAGGGTCGGTGCCGCCGATATGGCGCGACCCATGGGTGGCGGTGGTCCCGGAAATCAGGATCCGGTCGCCGATCCGGACGGCGCGGGCAAAGCCTGCTCCGGCTTCCCAGGTGGTGCCCGACAGGCAGAGGGTTTTGCCGCCCTGTCCCGGTTGGGTCTGGTAGGGAGGGGGGGCGTTCTCGAAGTGATGGGAGAGATCGCCCGAGGCCGTGAGGTAAGGCGGCTTCCGGTACTCGTCGCCGGTGTCGCCGGGGATCGGGGCGAGCGTCTCGAGCACCCCGCGGATTTCAGCGTGGTCGGCGGCCGACAGGGCAAAATCAAAGAGCCTGGCGTTGTCGGCGATGTGTTCGGTCTCGCCCAGCCGGGCGCCGATGATGACGCCGGCCACCGCGGGCTGCTCCAGGATGCAGCGGGTGGCCACGTTGGTGATGGAGACCCCGTGGCGGCGAGCGATCAAGTCCAGCGCGCCGAGCACCCGCTGGAGCGCCGCCCAG
>JAYUZK010000318.1:0-16854 GCA_043751835.1 Gemmatimonadota bacterium
CGCCATCGGCATTCTCGGCATCATCGTGGGTGTCCACGCCCGCCGAAGGCCGGCCACTCTTCGATCGGGGCGCCATCAAGGCCGTGGTCAAGCACCTCGGCGTTGCCCTGGCGTTGCCCTGGCGTGGGCCTGGCTGGGGCTTCGGGGCTGGCGACAATCGCGCATGGTGGGAGGCACTGACGGCCGGTCCGGAGCCGCTTCCCTGGTCGTCCGCTAGTTCGTTCCCCTCGGCCGCCACTTGTCTCAGGCCGCTCCGCTGCGCCGGCCACGCTACGACCACCCGGTCGTTGGACGCCTCCTGCTCTGGGGCGGCCTCGCCGCGATCGGGCTGCTCACGCTCCTGCCGACCGACCCTTCGGTCCGGGGCGGTCACGGCGCGAGCCCGGTCGACCGGGTCCTCGACCCCGGTTACCTCTCGGACATACTCCTCAACCTGCTGCTGTTCGCGCCCTTCGGGGCTGGACTGCAATCGCGGGGCTTCGGCTGGCGCCGGACTCTGGTGGTCGGAGCCGGCGTCAGCGGCGTGATCGAGTCGCTGCAGTTGAGTTTGATCGCGAATCGTGATGCGGGCCTGCATGACCTCGTCGCCAACACCGCAGGCTGCCTGATCGGCTGGTGGTTCTGGATCAGTCGTCACGACCTCGCTCATCCACGGACTTCGGCCTGGCGACGTCGGTTCTTCGCGATGGCAATGATTCCGATCATGGCCTGGATCGCCGGGGCGTATCTGGTGCGCGTCGACTCGCCCCGAGGCGATCTCCACTGGATCGCCGGGTCCGAATCGCCGGATTCCGAATGGGCCGTGACCTCGGTCGACATCAATCGGCGGGAGGGCTCAGGCAAGACGGGGGCTGTGCCCGACGCCCTTGGCCCCGGACGAACGATCAGAGCCAACCTGGTCGTCCGGCATGCCACCCAATCCGTCGGACTGACACGCCTGCTCACAATCGAGACGACCGACCACCGGCCGGTGGCAGAGCTGTGGCGCGTCGGCGATGGTGTCGAACTCCGACCCCGCCTGCGACTGACCAGGTTGGGATTCGGGGCCCCGCGGCTCCGCATGCCGGAGGTCGTGACGACCCGAAGTGACTCGATTCGCATCGGGGTGATAGTCGAGTCGCGATGGATTCGTCTCAGCGCCGAACCCGACCGGCAACCGGCCCGCGGATTCCCGATTGTCCTCACGCCCCAGTTCCTGCTGGCGGCGGCGATCGGCAGCGCAATCCCGGTCGATCACCGTTGGCGGTGGCTGGTGGCCGTCTGGCTATTCCTTCAGTTGGCGCCGATGGCCGTGGTGGCCGGCGATGGGGACCGGCCACGGACTCGCGGGCTGGCGCTGATCGGCGTTGCCGGGCTGGGAGCGGCGGCCATGCTGGGCAACGGACTCGCCGGGCTCCCCATCGAGGCCCCACTCGGCTGGCTTGGGATCGGCGGCGCTGTGGCCCTCGGTTGGGTGTGGCGGCTCCGATCCGCGCACAAGAGGGCCGGGCAGCCGATGGCCGGGCGACAGTCGGCGTCCAATCGGGATTGTCCCGCCCTGAAATCCGCCACTCGTCAACTGGATTGACACCAGCCAATCGACCATCCTCCGAGCGCGAGACCAGGCCGCTTCCCGGCGAGCACCCGTCGTGGCGAGCAACGTCGGCACGATGTATCCCGTGGTCTCCGGATACGAGGGTGGCCGTCCGGTCCGATGATATGGGCCGATGTGGCGCAGTCTCCGCTCGAGGTCCGTGACCGCGTACCGGAACATCAGGTCGGTGGCGGCCGCCTGCCAGCCGCGCACCGCCGACTTGAGCCTGCCCTGGACGCCGGACGGCAGCAGGCGCCTAACGAACCGCATCGAGGATCCTAGAAGACAACGACGTCGGCGGGATCACGGGGCTTGAGATACCAGCCGCCGGCACCATCCGGCACGAGCACGCCTCGGGCATTGACGTGTTTGCCCGGCAGGAAGGAGGCCCTGGGGAAGTTCTGGTTGACGTCGAGCAGGATCGCGAGCGCCCCGGTGTTGTCGCTCACGGTCACCTTGTAGTCCGGGGTGACGGTCAGCGTGTCGCTGATCAGACCACCCACGATCTGAACCAGCGCGGCATCGAGCGAGCCGTTGCTCGCCGTGCCGGCGACTCCGGTGGTGATGATGGTCGGCAGAGGGGCCGGGCGGGCCCCGAACTTCGAGAGAATCGCCTGATCGAGGACCGGCTGGCCCAAGCGGGTCGACGTCACCCCGAGGATGCTGACACTGTCGCCGGGCGTGTTGCCCGTCAGGCCACCGCGCAGCACCACCCGGGTCAGCCGGATGGCCGAGGAGCTGTCCGACACATGGGAGGTGGTGTCTCGGAACTGCTGCACGCCGGCGAGAATCACGGCCCGAACGAACACCCGTTTGCCCGGCGGCAACGCCCGCGCCTGGCGCAACGAGACCTCGGGATACCCGAGCCGGATCAGGGCCCGGGCCGAGTCGAGCGAGGCAGTCAGCTTGACCTCGGCCGCGGTATCGATGGCGGCCACCTGCACGGTGTCGCCGAGGCTGGCCAGGGCGACCACGATCCGGTACTCGCCGAGGGGGACATTGGTGAAGCGGACGATCCCGTTGGCTCCGGTGAGGGCGCTCTTCACCGTGTCACCACTGCCGCGGGCGAGCAACGCCACCCGGGCGCCGCTGAACGTGGTGTCGGCCGCCGTCACGTTGCGAGAGCCGTCCCGGTCAAGATAGGCCGAGGCCTGAACGATGCCGGTCTTCTCGGGCGGGAAGCCGAGTCCGGTACCGGCGTTGTCGCACGCGGCGAGCAGCAACGCGGCCACGAGGGCCAACCGGGTGCCGTTCGTGAGATGCACCATGTCAATACTCCATCGAGAGGCCGACCCGGACCATCCGGGGCTCGCCCCGACGGATCAGCAAGGAACCGAACTTGGAATTGGCGATCAGCGGGATGGCGACGTTGCCCGAAGCGTCCGTCGAGAGCACCCGGGTCGGATCGACCAGGACCAGGGCCCGGTCGATGACCCCGGTCGCCGTCGACACCACGTTGAAGGCGTCGACCCGAAGGACGAGGCGGTTCTTCGCCATTCCGACTGGGAGGGCGACCGCGAGGCTCAGGTCGAGGGCCTGCTGCATCTCACCTCGGCAACTGTTCCGGACCGCGAAGGCGCCGGTGGCGCCGCCGGTGCAGCTGGCCTGGGTCAGCGCCTCGGCGACCCCGGCCACGTTCCCGCCGAGGAGCGCCGGATCGTTGTTGCCCGAGCCGTCGCCGTTGGCGTCGACGCCAGGTCGGAAGCCCGGGGTGAAGGGGAGGCCGCTCCGAACCCGGTACCGGGCGCCTAACGTGACACCGGAGGGTCCCGGCGTCCGGTAGGAAGCGGAGACCGCCGCGCGGTGGGGCACATCGAAGTCCGAGGTTCCCTTGGTCCAGTCGCCGCCATTCAGCCCCTCGGGAAACGGTGAGAGCTGGTCGGCCGGATCCGGCGACCGGGCGCCGACCAGATTGTCGGTGGTCTGGGAGTAGGTGTACGCAGCCGAGAAGGACAGGCGATCGGACATCCGTCGCTCCAGCAACGCCGATACTTCGTAGTGATCGGCGGACCCGGAGGGCACCAACCCGCTCACCAGATCGAAATCCGAGAATCGGCGGTTCGAACCAACCCGGGGAATCACCAGGGACGCCCGCTGCACCAGCGTCCCGTAGACCGGGCGACCTTCCTGGGTTGTCCCGACTTGGGGCGCCCGATTGAGGTCCTGGCGCCGGAGCAGATAGTCGGAGTGCTGATAGCTCGCCGAGACATGGAGCATCGCGTCCGCGAGTCGCCGGCTCACGCCGAACTCGTATTTTGAGCTCCGTGGATTGCGATAGGTGTCGCCGATGACCGTCAGGCGCTGGCCGGCCGGCGGCGCCAGCGCGGCATCGGGCGCCGTTGGCCAGGTGGCAAAGTTCGCGATGCCGCGGTTCACGGTGACGTTCTGATCGAAGAGAATGGCTTCGGCCAGGGTGGTGGCGTCCATCCGGCCGAGGTAGATCCCACCGCCGCCCCGGACGATCCACTCTCCCTTGTTCTGCACGTCCCAGACAAACGAGACCCGCGGGGACACGCCTCGCTTGTCCTTGGGAATCGAGTCGTTCCGGACCCCGGTGAGTGCGAGCCACGCGGCGTTCGGAATGATCTTGCCGCTGGGGAGAATCTGGCGGTCGTACCGGAGGCCGGCGAACACCTGGATTTCCGGCGTGACATTCCAGGCATCCTGGACGAAGATCCCGAATTCCTTGGTGGTGAACTGTGCCGTCTCGGCCGGGCTGGTCAGACCGAAGTAGCTCCCGCGCCCGAGCCCGAAGCCGTCGACGTCACCGAAGGTATAGGCCCCGGCCGAGCCGTAGCGGTAGTCCTGGCTGTAATTCAGGAAGCTCAGGCTCATGCCGAACTTGAGCCGGTGATCACCGAACTGACGCTGATAGGCCTCGGAGAAATCCACGACCTTGCTGTCGAAGAGGGCGGGCAATCCGAGCGGTGTGCCGAATCCGGCCCCGTTTGAAACGAGATTGGTATTGACGACGTTGGTTCCGACATACTCGCGCCGGGCCAGATTGAAACCGAAGCGAAGTTCGTTGGCGGACGCCTCGCCCGAGGAGGTGACACTGATCGCCCCCGACCCATCGCGCGCATCGAGGCCGCTCCCCGCCCCTGACGCGAGATCGTCGCCGAACGCCCAGCCCCGCTCCTTCCAACTCGCAAACCCCGCCCGGGCCAGAAGCGTGGTCGTCGCGCCGAGTTGCCAATCGACCCGACCGAATCCGCTGCCGCCCTTGTAGGAGCGGACCGGCGGGGCCACGAGGGAGCCAACTCGGGTACCAAAGCTGTCCGTGGCAACCGTGGCGAGAGTCTGGGCCAGCGAAACCGCCGAGCCCCGGTACGAAGCACTGTCGCGCTCCCAGGGGCGGGCGCCGGGCTGTTCGAGCTGCTGGTAATCGAATCGAAGCAGGAAATGGGCGGTGTCGGGCACGAGCGCGCCACTGAGTACCGCGCCGACCTGAAACGACGAGGTGGTGCTGTCTCCAGGATTGTCGAGGGCCCGCCCGCCGATCTTCGCGTTGGTGAATGTCGCGTATGGCTGGAACTGCAGCTTGCCGGCGGCCTGCCGGGTCTGAACCGCGAAGATCGACCCGGTCGCTCCCCGCCACTCGGCGTCGAGCGGAACCCCGATGATCTGCGCTTGATCGACGCCGTCGCGGTGAAAGACCGGGGTGCGGGCCGGTTCATCCGGATAGCCCGGGTGCTTCAGCAACGTTTCGAGCACTCCATCGACGAAGAGCCGACTCTGCGCCGCGGGGCGGCCCGACGCCGCGATCGCGAAGCCTTCCCGCCCATCGGTGGCCGCGACGACTTCCGTCGCAAGCCGGCTCACATCGGCGATGTCCCGCCGCCGAGCCAAGTCGCTCACATCCGAGCCCCGGTACACCCGGCCACCCGTCGTGCCGACCTGGGTAGCCGGCCCACCGACTTCTTCGACCTTCGTGATGGGCGGAGGTCGCTTCTCGATCCGGATCTCGACCGAGGTGCCGCGGCCGGCCGCGACCACGATACCGGTGCGCCGGACCGGTTGATAGCCAGCCAATTCGGCCAGGAGCCGGTATTCGCCCGGGGCCAACAGGGGCAGCCGAAACCCGCCCTCGCGGTCGCTTTCGAACTCGCGGACGGTACCTCCCGAGCGGCCTTCGAGAGTCAACTGTACCCGACTGACTCCGACTCCCTCCCTGGTGACAATGCGGCCCTTGAGCGATCCGGACGTGAGGCTCTGAGCCCGAGCCTCACCGACGCCGGCCAGGCACGCTCCGGCGACGAACAGGATCCGGGCAGCGCGAAGCGCAGAGTTCAGGTACATGGCGTTCCTTGAAGTTGACGCGTTCGGGACCGATTGAGGTTCCCAGATTCGACCCAACCCTGTGCAGGTTGGGTGCCACACCCACCGGGCCGTACTGTTGCGCCATCCCGGTCCACCGGCCCCCTAATTGTAGTACCGAGGCAACACATCGCCATGGCCGCCGCGACAGTTCGCCCGAAGAAAGGCCGACTTCACGAGATGGGATAATCCGGCGTTAGCTTCCATCGATGCCCTCGCTTTCCTTCCGGAGCCGAATCTCCCTCACCCTGTTCCTGCTCGCGCTGCCGACCGCGGTGGCGGTGATGGGTTGGGGCTATTCGGTCATCAAGGACAATCCGGCCCGGGCCGCGCAAAATGTCGTCCGCCCCCTCCGGAAATCGGGCCGCGACCTGCTGGTCACCATCGACACCACCAAGCTCAATCCCAACGAAAAGCGGGCCCTCGAGACCCACCGCGAAGAGTTGAGCCAGGCTCTCGCCCTGGCCCAGCGGGCCGCCTACTACAAGAGCCGGCTCACCTATGGTCTCGGCATCACCCTCGCGGCCCTCGGTTCGGTCCTCTTCTTCCTGGCACTGCTGCTCGGCCAGAACCTGGCCCGCCAGTTGAGCTGGCCGATCGACGAGCTGGTCGGCTGGGCGGGCCTCATTCAGCGGAATGAACCCCTGCCGCCGGAGCCGGCCCGCGGCGGGGCCCCAGAATTCGCCGCACTCCGGACCGCAATGCGGGATATGGCGGCCAACCTGAGCCAGGCTCGGCGGGCCGAACTCGAGTCAGAACGGCTCCGGGCTTTCCGCGAGGTGGCCCGACGGGTGGCGCACGAGATGAAGAACCCGCTCACCCCGATCCGGTTCGCGGTGGCATCGCTGGGCCAAAACGCCTCCAGTCAGCAGGAGGAAGCTCTCGAGGTTCTTCGGGCCGAATCGACCCGGCTCGAGCAGCTGGCGCGGGACTTCGCCAACCTCGGCCGGCTGCCCGAAGGGCCGCCGGCCGAGGTGGATCTGTCCGAGTTGCTCGGGGAACTCACCCGGACGTCACTGCCGGGCGAGATCGAAGCGCACGTGCAGACCGCCCCGGACACGCCGCACGTGACCGGTCACTATGACGCCCTCCGCCGGGCCTTTGCCAACGTGCTCAGGAACGCCGCGGAGGCGATGCTGGGCCAGGGGCGGCTGGACGTGACGATTCGTCCGTGGCAGGGTGGAGTTCGGGTGTCGATTGCGGACCAGGGACCAGGCATCACCCAGGAGAAACGAAGCCGGGTGTTCGAACCGTACTTTACCGATAAGGCCGAGGGAACCGGCCTGGGCCTCGCCATCGTCAAACAGGCGGTGGATCTGCACCAGGGCACCATCGAGGTGACCGAGACTGCCGGCGGCGGGGCCACGTTCGCGATCTGGCTCCCGCTCGTTCCGGAAAGCAGCCGGATGCAACCACCCGAGCGTCCCCCCGTGGACCGCCGGGTGGCCGACCGGCGAAGGAAATGGCGATGACCTCAAGAGTGCTGATCGTCGACGACGAAGCGAACATCCGCCGGATGCTCGGCGCCCTGCTCCGGGCCGAGGGCTTCGACGTCGTGGAAGCGGCCAATGGCAATGCCGCGCTGCTGGCCCTCGAAGAGGCCCAGCCTGACGCGATCCTGCTCGACCTGATGATGCCGCCCGGCCCGGACGGAATCGCGACGTTGGAAAAGATCCGCCGGCGTGACCTCGTGGCGCAGGTCATCATGATGAGCGGCAAGGCTCAACTGAACGACGCGGTTCGGGCCATCAAGCATGGCGCCTTCCAGTTTCTCGAAAAGCCGCTCACCCCCGAAGCCGTACTCGTCACTCTGCGGTCGGCCCTCGAGCTGACCCGAACCCAGGCCGAGAACCGGGCGCTCCGCTCCCAACTCAGCCGGCCGCGGGCGGAATTGGTCGGCAACCATCCCGACCTCGACCGGGTCCGGGCCGCCATCGCCCAGGTGGCGCCAACCGAGGCGCGGGTGGTGATCTACGGCGAAAGCGGAACCGGCAAGGAGCTGGTCGCCAACGCCATCCATCAGGGAAGCCGTCGTGCCGCCAAGCCGATCGTGTCGGTGAACTGCGCGGCGATTCCGCGCGATCTGGTGGAAAGTGAAATGTTCGGGCACGAGCGGGGCGCGTTCACGGGGGCCACCGACCGCCGGCTCGGACGGTTCGAAATCGCCGATGGCGGGACGCTGTTCCTCGACGAGGTGGGCGACCTCAATCTGGAGGCGCAGGCCAAGCTCCTCCGGGTCCTCGAGACCGGCGAGATCCAGCGGCTCGGGGCCGAGCGAGTTCAACGGGTCGACGTCCGGGTCGTCGCGGCCACCAACCAGCGCCTCGATCATGCTGTGGCGGCGGGCAGTTTCCGGGAAGACCTGTACTTCCGGCTCAATGTCTTCCCGATCGAGCTTCCGCCGCTCCGTCGGCGGCTCGACGATCTGCCGGCCCTGGTTCGGCATCTGGTCGAGCGAATTCGCGGCCACCAGGCCCCGTCCTTCACGGCCGAAGCCCTGGCCCTGCTGGCGTCCTACGACTGGCCAGGCAACGTGCGGGAACTGGCCAATGTGATCGAGCGGCTGTCCATCATTGGCGGCCCGGAGATCGACGCGGCGCTGGTCCGCCAGGTCCTCCCCCGCTCGGCGCCCAGGTCCGAGGCCTCGGCGGGACACGAGACCGCCGGGCTGGCTGACCTCCAGGGCCGGTCGCTCTCCAATCTCCTCGACGACTACGAACGGGCCCTGGTGCGCGACGCGCTGGGACGGGCGGCCGGCAACGTGGCCGAGGCCGCCCGGGCCCTGCAGACCGACCGGGCCAACCTGTACCGGCGGATGAAGCGCCTCGGCCTGTCGTGACGGAGGCTCCTATGGGACGGCGACGGATGGTCGGACTGTTCGCGGCACTGGCCTGGTTCGGCCTCGCGCCGACGATGGCCCGGGCGCAGGACAGCGTCGTGGTGATCCGGCCCGATCAGGTCGGCGATACGCTGAGCCAGGCCAACTTGCCGGTCGATGTGATTCGGCGAATCATCGCGATCTACAACGACTCCACCACCACCCGGATCGCCGGGAGTTTTGCCCTTCCCGCCGGCGCCCACCTCGAGGGGCGGGTGGCGGTCTATCGCGGCACCCTCCGCGTCTACGGGCGGATTGACGGAGCGGTCACCGTGATCAACGGCGACGTGGTGGTGGGGGCGGGTGGCATGATCAGGGGACCGGTGCTGGTCGTCGGCGGCCGAGTCGACGTCCGCCGGGGCGGCGGCCTGGACGGCGAACAAACGGCCTACGATCCGCTGGCGCCGGTGTTCCGGCTGCCGAACGGGATGCTGGCCTTTCGGGAGCGGCGGAAGGCGTTGAGCGACCTTGCCGCCGCCCGGACCTCGTTCCAGACCGGTTCGATCAACACGACATTGAGCCTCGAGACCGGGCGGACGTTCAACCGGGTCGAGGGTCTGCCGATCGTCTTCGGACCGACGTTCGCCACCCAGGGACCGGGAACGGTGGATGCCCGGCTCGATGTCCGCGGGATCTTCCGGCCGACGACGGACCGGACCAAGCTTCGGGACGACGTGGGCTTGGTGATCGGGGCGGATTTTCGCGGAGCCGGCAAGCGGCGGTGGCTGAACTTTGGCGGCCGGGCCTACCGGCAAATTCTCCCGTTCGAGGAGCAGCCGCTCTCCAAAGGGGAGGCGGGATGGTCCGCGTTCCTGCTGCAGCGGGATTACCGCGATCACTTCGAGACCCGGGGAGCGGAGGGGTTCCTTGCCTTCGAACCGACCCGCCGATTTCACCTCGGTGTCTCCTACCGTCGGGATCTGGAGCGGTCGGTTCCCACCAGCGACCCCATCTCCGTCTTCCGGAACCAGGACGCGTGGCGGCCCAACCCGCTGATCGATGACGGCCACTACCGGACCGTCAAGCTCTGGCTCGACTTCGATAACCGCAACGACCCGATCCGCCCCAGCACGGGCTGGCTGATCAGGGCCGACGTCGAGCAGAGCCGGAGTGACGATGTTTCGCCGGTCTCGCTGCCCGCGGCCATCCGCGCCCCGATCCCGACCGCGAACTACCGGTTCTCCAAGCTTCGGTTCGACATTCGGCGCTACGCCAGGGTCGATCCCTCCATCCGGGTCAATCTCCGGTTTACCGGGGCCGGCTGGCTGGGCGGCGACCCGCTCCCGATCCAGCGGCGAGTTTCGTTAGGCGGACCCGACATTCTCCCCGGGTACGGCTTCCGGGACCTCAATTGCGCACCGAGCGGCTTCGTCGATCCAGCCGAGGCCTCGCTCTGCGACCGAACGCTCGCGGCCCAGGTAGAGGTGCGGACCCGGCTGCCGATCACGATTCCCTTCCGGATCCGTAACGCCGACATCGCGGCGCTCCAGCAGATCCTCGGGATCGAGCGGGCGGAGCTGGTGCTGATGGGAAATGCCGGCAAGGCGTGGCTGTCCGGCGAAGGCCCGGGCCGGGTTCCCAATGGCCGGATCCCCAAGTTCGGCGAGTGGGACGCGGACATCGGGGTCGGGCTCGACACCGGCGGGCTCGGCGTCTACGCGGCGAAGTCCGTCGCGGTGAGCCGGCCGCTCCGGTTCGTCCTTCGGCTCCAGCGGCGATTCTAGATGCGCCGACCGCTGCTCGCCCTGGCCCTCGGTCTCGGCCTGGCCTCCACCGGGAGCGCCCAGTCACGCCCGGTGACGGCTGCCTTGGCCCTGGATTCGGCCGTCCAGCTGAAAGGGGCCCGGAAGCCGGTGGTCCTGCTCCGCGATCTGTTGAACGACGAACGGTGGGATCAGGCGCTCGATAACTCGCTACCCCTGGTCGTTGCCTACACGTTGCAGACCTGGCGGTCGCGGGATGGCTGGATCGACGAGTGGGTGGGTGAGACCGGCTGGCAGACGATCGTCACCAAGGAACCGTTGGAGGAGGAGTACACGGTAACGCTGGTGGTCGGCAACCGGCTCCAACGGCCGCGGCGTTTCGCGGTCCGGGACTCCGCGGTGCAGTACCTGAGCCTGCCGCAGCGGATCGAGCTCTATCCCCAGCGGCCGGGCCGGTTCTACTACACCCTGACCGCGCGGATCACCGCCCTCTCCGACCGCGACATGGATCAGCTCGAGCGGTTCCTCGCCGGCGACCCCGATCTCGACATTCCGGAACCGGGCACCGCCGTGGGCCGAGGGGTGCGCCGCTTCCTCCTCCGGATCGCGGGCCTGCCGAGCCAGGTACTCGAAGCCCGCTCCCCGAAGTTCATCGTCCAGCCCGACGAGTAGCCTACCCGCCGAGGGCCCGGAGCGTCTCGGTTCCGTAGAAGAGGCTGATGTACTTCGCCTGAGTGATCGTGAGCCGACGGACGGCCCAGGCCAGGTGAACGAAATGGGGCTCGGTCGGCGGCGTCGCCGGATGCATCCCGCACTCGTTCGGAAGCCGGTTGCCCTTCTTCGTGTTGCAGGTGCTGCAGGCCGTGACCACGTTGTGCCATTCGTTCCCCCCGCCCCGAGACATCGGGATCAGGTGATCACGGGTCAGGCACTCGCGATGACGGAGTTCCGGCTGGGTCCGGCCGCAATACTGACAGGCGTAGTCATCGCGGGCGAACAGGAAAGTGTTGGTCACCTGCCGGCGGAACTTGCGCGGCACATGGACGAACTTGACCAGCCGGATGATCGCCGGCCTGGGAAAGGCCAGGCTCACGCTCCGGATCCGTTCCTCACCCTCCGCTTCGACGATTTCGGCCTTCCCGTCAATGACCAGACGGAGGGCCCGCCTGAGCGGGACCATCGTAAGGGGTTCGAAGGATGCGTTGAGCGCGAGACAGCGCACGGCCACTCCCAGGCGTCGGGGTACGTCCAACCTAACCTCAAATTGTAGAGCGGGCGGGCCTCAGGAATCAAGCCGCCTGACCCCGGCGGTACACCGGGTTGCCGGAGGCGAAGGTTGCTCGGACCGCCGCCGGGCCGGCCGCCAGAACGGCCTCCTCGACCGCCGCCGACCCCGGGCCTGGAAGGTCCACGGCAATCACATCGGCCCAGGCCCCGACCCCAAGCCAGCCCCAATCGGTGCCACCGACCAGCCGAGCCCCCTCGATGGTGCCAAGCGCCAAGGCCTCCGCCGCCCCCACCCCGAGGAGAGCGCGGGTCGCCCGCATTTCGGCAAAGAGGTCGAGCGTTCCAACGCTGATCACCGAATCGGTTCCGACCCCCATCCGAATCCCGGCCTGCCTGAGCACCGCTGCCGGTGCGGTTCCGTGACCGTGCCGCTGGTTCGAAATCGGGCAGTGGGCGATCGCGACCCCTCGATCGGCCAGGATCCGGATATCGTCGGTGTCGAGTTGGACGGTATGGATGCAGAGAGTGGCGGGACCGAGGACCCCATGTCGGTCGAGCCAGGCGACCGGCGAGCGGTGGGCGCCCCCGGGCCCTTGGTTCCATTCGAGCGGCGGAATGCCGCGGGCGGCCCAGGCGTCGGCAAACGGCCCCTCGTGCCGAACGACGAAGGCGCTCTCTGCAGGCGATTCGGCCAGATGCACGGCGATCGGCAGCGACTCCCGTCGCGCGTAGGCCGCCACGGCCCGATAGAGGGGCCCGCTCACAGTGTAGGGCGCGTGGGGGGAAACGCCGAGGCGGGCACGGGCGGTCTCGAACCGGCGGAGAGCAGTGACTCGGGCTTCGAGACCGGCAAGGCTTTCGGCGGTTTGCCGCGGGTCGGGTCCGAAGACCTCCTGGTAGACGACCCCTGCCCCACCTGCCTCGGCCAAGGCGGGCAACACCTCGCCCGAGTCCCCGGTGTCGAAGACGGTTGTGATCCCGGCCGCGAAGGCGTCGCGAATGCCCTGACGGGCGGCGTCGCGAAACCAGCCGGCCGGGCGGCTCGCCTTGAGTTCGCGAACACCGCGAATCCAGCACGCGAAGTCGGCTGGTTCGACGGCGCCGGCGAGGCCAGTCAGTTCAAGGTGGGTGTGCGCATTGACGAGCCCCGGAAGCAAGGCCGCCGAGGCAAAGTCAAGATCTGGAACGCCTGGGGGCGCCGGGACCACCGCCGCGGGGCCGATCGACTCGATCCGCCCGTCGTCGCCGAGGAGCACCGCGCCGTGGCGGATCGGCGGGCTCGTCACCGGAACAACCCAGTCCGCCGTCAGGCGAAAGCGGCGGACCGGCTCGGTCACGGCTTGATCGGGGCCGGCACGAGGGCGGCCCGGCCGCCCCCGTGAATCGGGCATCGCTCGGTCGGCTCGGTGCCGGGATAATAGAACTCGGGGCCGACCTGATCGGCCGGGCAGGCCACCGTGGCGAGGTATCCGGTACTCCGGTCAATAGTGGACGACACCACTCCCTCCGGCATCGGCCACGGGACCGGCGCCTTCCGGCGCTCGTAGACCTCCTTCATCATCGACGCCCACGCCGGAGCCGCGAGCCGGCCACCCTGGGCGTTCGCCATGATCACCTGTTTCCGGTCGAATCCCATCCAGACGCCGGTGACCAGATCGGGCGTGAAGCCGACGAACCAGACGTCCATGCCGTCGTTGGTCGTCCCGGTCTTGCCGCCGGCCGGCAGGGTGAACCCGGCGCGGGCCATGGCGCCGACTGCGGTGCCTTTCCGCACCACGTCGCGGAGCCCGTCGAGGACCAGCCAGGCGTGCTCGGGATCCATGGCCCGGGTCTGCCGAGCCTCGGGTTCCCAGAGAAGATTGCCGAAGCGGTCTTCCACCCGGGTAATCGCCGTGGGTGTCACCCGCATCCCGAGGTTGGCAAAGGTCCCAAAGGCGGCCGTGAGTTCGAGCGGGGTGACTTCGGCGGCTCCAATGAAGATCGACGGAACCCGGGCGATCCGGCTCGAGATGCCGTCCTGGGCAGCTTCCTCGACCACCGCATCCACCCCGACCTCGAGCCCGATTCGGACCGCGATGGTGTTCCGCGACTCGTAGAGCCCTTTCCGCATGCTCATGTTGCCGAGGAATTTGTTGTCGTAGTTCTTGGGCGCCCAGGTCGGCTGATCGGGGATCTGGACTTCGATCGGGCCGTCCTCGTATATGTCGCTGAGTCGATGGCCAGCCTTGATGGCGGCCGAATAGACGAACGGTTTGAAGGTCGAGCCGGCCTGGCGCAGGGCCTGGGAAACCCGGTTGAATTTGGAGTCGGCGAAGTCCCGCCCGCCCACCAGGGCGCGGAGGTAACCGGTCTTCACTTCCATGGTAACCACGGCGCCCTGCATGTAGGGGGAGAACGGCCCTTGCTCTTCCTCGGTGGTGCCTGGATCCCTCGTATCGAGATACTGGCGATAGGTCTGGTGAGGGAAGCGTTCCGGATAGGTCTTCCGGTCTTCCTCCACTTTGGTGAGCTGAGCCTCAAGGGCCCGTTCGGCCGCCTGCTGGATGTCGAGGTCGAGCGTGGTGAATACTCGAAGCCCCGCTTTGTAGAGGTCGGTGCCAAAGCGGGCCTCGAGCAGTTGGCGGACATACTCGACGAAATAGTCCCCGACCCCGGTGTAGTCGGAACGGGACGAGAGGGCGAGGGGGTAGGCCTTCCAGGCCTCGGCCGATTCGCGGGAAAGTTTGCCCTGATCTCGCAGCAGATTGACGATCACGTTCCGGCGCTGGACCGCGTAGTCGGGATTGCGGCGCGGGTTGTATCGGGTCGGGGCCCGGGGAATCGCGGCAAGCAGGGTGGCCTCGGCCACGTTCAGATGCCGAGCCGATTTGCCGAAGTAACGCTGGGAAGCGGTTTCGACACCGTAGGCGCCGTTGCCGAGGTTGATCTGGTTCAGGTAGAGCTCGAGAATCTTGTCTTTCCTGTAGTTCCGTTCGATCTCCACCGCCATCCGGGCCTCACGGAGCTTCCGGGTCACCCCGCCGAACCCGGACCGGAGGTTGGCCGGCAGCTCGGCCGGCCAGAGATTGCGGGCCAGTTGCATCGTCAGGGTCGAGAAGCCTTCGACCCGGTGTCCCGTGAGAATCGATTTCACGGACCCGAAGAACCGGATCCAGTCGATGCCCCCGTGCAGATAGAACCGGCGGTCCTCGGTCGAGAGAAAGGCCTGGATCACGGCGGGAGAGATCTGCGCCAGCGGCACCACGGTCCGGCGCTGGAGCCCGAAATCCGTCACCATGCGGCCGTCCGCCGCATAGACCTTGGAGGCCTGGTCCGGATCGTACGACTCGAGCCCCGCGATCGACGGACAGGCATCCACCGGCGCACAGACGTTGAACCACGCCCCGGTCAGAAGCGCCGCGCCGAAAAAGAACAGGCCACCGACGACGAGCAGGAACCGAAACCGGATGCTGGGCGAGTGCCACCAGCGGGACAAACTGCGGAGCGGCGCAAATGCCATACTGGAAGATAAACGAGCAGGCATTTGCTATCTTCCCGCCTCAATGTCCAACCTGCTCGACACCCTCCGCGCCCGCGGCCTCCTCCACGATGCCACGCCCGGCCTCCGCGACCGCCTGGCCCGGGGCCCGCTGACCGGGTACGTAGGCTTCGACCCGACGGCCGACTCCCTTCACGTCGGGAACCTGGTGCCGGTCATGGCGCTGGTATGGCTCCAGCGTTTCGGAGGCCGGCCGATCGCGCTAATCGGGGGTGGTACCGGGCTGGTCGGCGACCCAAGCGGGAAGCGGAGCGAGCGGCCAATGCTTTCCACCGAGATCGTGGAGGCCAACGCCGCCGCGATCCAGGGACAACTGGGCCGGTTTCTGGACTTCGGAGGCCCGACCGCCGCGCGACTCCTCAACAACGTCGACTGGCTCCGAGGTCTCTCGCTCCTGGAGTTCCTCCGGGACACCGGCAAACACTTCACGGTGAACTACATGCTCCAGAAGGACTCGGTGAAGAGCCGGATGGAGAGCGGGATCTCGTTCACCGAGTTCACCTACATGCTGGTCCAGGCCTACGACTTCTGGTACCTCAACCAGGAGACCGGCTGCGAGCTGCAAATGGGCGGGAGCGACCAGTGGGGCAACATCACGGCGGGGATCGAGCTGATCGGGCGGCGCGAGTCCACGGAGGCCCATGGCCTGGTGCTTCCCCTCCTCACCACGTCGTCGGGGGCCAAGTTCGGCAAGAGCGAGGGCGGCAACGTCTGGCTCGACCCGCTCAGGACCTCGCCGTACAAGTTCTACCAGTTCTGGCTGAACGCCGAAGACGCCGACGCCGACCGCTTCCTCAAGACGTTCACGACGGTCGACTCGGGCAAGATCGCGACGGTGATGAGTGCCCAGACGGCCGACCCCGGCAAACGGGCGGCGCAACGGTTCCTGGCCGGCGACGTGACCAGTCGAGTGCACGGGGTGGCGACGACCAACCGGGTGATCGCCGCCAGCGAAGTGCTATTCGGGAATCGCGACCTCAAGACGACCGACGAGGCGACCCTCGCCGTGGTGGCCGGCGAGGTGACGACGGTGCCGGTCCCCCGGAGCCGGCTCGAGGCCGGGATCTCGATCGTGGATGCGCTGGTCGAGACGGGCCTTGCTTCCTCGAAGGCCGACGCCCGGCGCGGGATTCAGGGCCAGGGCTTCTCGTTGAACGGCGACAGGATCGGCGCCGCCGATCACGTGCTGACTACGGGCTCACTTCTGGGCGGACGGTATGTCGCGCTTCAGAAGGGCCGCCGGAGCTACGCCTTTCTTCAGGTCGACTGAAGAAACTGCAGTCCCCCAACCCAGAGCGTGATCATGGGCGAATTCATGGCATTCCTGAAGCAATACGGCGTCGTCGGCCTGGCGATCGCGGTCATCATCGGCGGCAAGGCCAACGCGCTCGTGACGACCATCGTCGATAACCTGGTCATGCCGCTGATCGGGATGGTCCTGCCTGGCGGCGACTGGCGGGCCCTCGCGATCGGACCGATCGGGGTCGGCCCGATCCTGGGCGCACTGATCGATTTCGTGATCGTGGCTTACATCGTCTTCTGGTTCGCGAAGAAGGTCCTCAAGGAAGACACCGTCACGAAGAAGTAGTCGCGCCTACCAGCGCGACCGCGAGGTTCC
>JAYUZK010000319.1:0-2721 GCA_043751835.1 Gemmatimonadota bacterium
TCGGCAGGGACGGACTCGACCCTTGGTGGACCCTTGACGAAGCGTTCGGGGTGGGCGGCGTAGGCGCCGGCGAGGACGCCGGCCCGGACCTCGAGGAGCTCGTCCGCCCGACCGTGGTGGACGTCGGCCGGGGTGAACATCGCGATCCCGCTGTGGCGGTGCTCGCCGTTGTACCAGGCGAAGAAGTCGCCGCAGAAGGCCCGGGCGTCCTCGATCGAGCCGCACCGGTCGGGAAAGCCCGGCCGGTACTTGAGCGTCTTGCACTGGGCCTCGCTGTACGGGTTGTCGTCGCTGACGTGCGGCCGGGAGTGGCTCCTCGTGATGCCGAGATCGGCGAGCAGGAGGGCGACCGGCTTGGAGCGCATCGAGGAGCCCCGGTCGGCGTGGACGGTGAGTCTGCCGGGCACGATCGCCTGCTTGTAAGCGGTCTCCTCGATGAGCCGCTGGGCGAGAACGGCGCTCTCGCGGTGGGCGACCATCCAGCCCGGGACGTAGCGGGAGAAGACGTCGAGGATCACGTACAGCTGATAGCTCGTCCACTTGGCCGGACCGCGAAGCTTGGTGTAGGGTCGGGCCGAGGCGCGGCGCCGGCCTTTCGGCCGGTCCGTTTCCTCGGCCCGCCCTCCGAACCGGACGTGCGACTCTCACCGCATCCGGCTCTCCACGAGTCATCCCGCTGGAACGGTCGATCCTGTCGCAGCGCTCGTCCATGGTGCGGGAATCCGGGTGCCCCGGTAGCGATAGCGAACGATCGCAACCGCTCGTGGCCGGAACATCTCGGTCCGTCCGTCGCGGACCTCCCACCCCGGGAGGAAGCGGCGGTGCAGGGTCCCCCAATTCAGCCCGAGGTGACGCTTGCGGAGCCAGCCCACGATCCGCCAGAAGGCGAAGTGATCGAGATAGCCGAACGTCCGCGAGGACACGCCGTGACGGAAGTAGTTGCACCATCCCCGCAGCACCGGGTTGAGCCGGTGGAGCAGGTCGGCGAGCGTTCGATGCTTCTCTCGGCGGGTGAACGATCGGACCTTGCCCATCACCGAGGCCAACGCCTTCTTTGATGGGTAGGTATAGACCGCTCGCTTGCCGGCCCGGCCTCGCCAGGATCGCCGCTGGATGCGGAACCCCAGGAAGTCGAACCCCTCATCGATGTGGCAGACCCTCGTCTTCTCTCCCGACAGGCGCAGGCCCATCGGGGCGAGCACCGCGCTCACCTCTGCCCACAGCGCGTCGGCGTCGTCGCGGGTGCCCCCGACCATAACCACGAAGTCGTCCGCGTAGCGGACGAGGCGGACGGCGGGGGTACCCAAACGGCGGTGCTTGGCGCGTGTCCAGGCCGGGCCGAGCGCTTCCCACTTGCGCGCGAAATGCTCGTCCAACACGGACAGGGCGATGTTGGCCAAGAGCGGTGAGAGGATCCCGCCTTGCGGGGTACCGGTGATCGTCTCCCGGTTGACGCCATCCTCGGAGAGGACGCCGGCTCCCAGGAATGCCCGCACCAGGCCAAGGACGCGCTGGTCCCCGATCCGACGTCGCACCCGGCCCATGAGGGCCCGGTGGTCGATCTCGTCGAAGCACGCCGCGATGTCGGCCTCGAACACCCACTCGTAGTTGCGAGAAGGTGAGGCGAGGTAATGGATCTCGGCGATGGCGTCCTGGGCTCGGCGCCTCGGGCGGAAGCCGTACGAGCACGGCTTGAAGTCCGCCTCGAAGATCGGCTCGAGCACCAGCTTCAAGCTGGCTTGCACGACCCGGTCGGCGGCGGTCGGGATGCCCAGGCGGCGGACCTTGCCGTTCGCCTTGGGGATCATCGTCTCCCGCACCCGGACCGGGCTGAACCGGCGGGCCTTGAGATCATCTCGTAGCCCGCTGAGGAACTCCCCGGCGCCGGACCCGATGGACCGCGGAGCGATGCCATCGACCCCGGCCGAGCGTGCGCCCTTGTTGACCCGGACCCGGTTCCACGCCACGACGAGGAAGGCCGGGTCAGCGACGAGGTTGTAGAGATCATCGAACCTGCGGCGGGGATCGCCCGCCCACCGGTGCAGCTTCGTCTGCATCCCGAGTACCCGTTGCTCGGCCTCATCGAGGTCGGGCCACGGCGCGCCGATGTTCACCGGCGACCTCCCCGATCCGCTGTGATGCTGCGAACTCGCTGGACCCCTTCGCCATGTGGCCGGCTTTCCCGACCCCCGACTACTGCGGGTCCTCCGCCCCATCCCGACGGCATCGGCCGGCAACGGGCCTTCCCGCCGGCCAGCAGGCAGCTGACCGGTGAGGGGACTGCCGGGATGGTTCCCACGTTCACTCTCGAACCGTTCGACGGGCGAGGTGCCCAGCTATGCCCCTGCAGCATCGCCACGGGTACGCCGCAGGCCTTCCCCGTGGCCTCCTCGTCCGGCGACATCGACCGACCGAGGAGTTCTCCGTGCCAACGCACGGATGCGCGCTGCTGCCCAGCCCAGATCTGCCAGGTTCGAGCTGGTGGACTCTCTTGAGAGGCGTTCTGTCGCTGGTTCCTCACGTACACCGTCCCGTCTTGCTTGCCGGACCCGGACCATCTGACAGTGCTGACCCGTCCCGGCGTTGTCGGGGCTGCTTGCCACCCTCCCCCACATCCCTGGGATCGGGCTGCCCCCAGCTTCGCCAACCCGCTGCGACGGGCTGGCGGCGGTGTCCTTTCATCACCGCACGGTTCGTGAGCGCCTCGTGGCGCTCGATGTC
>JAYUZK010000320.1:0-3027 GCA_043751835.1 Gemmatimonadota bacterium
GCGTCGAGGGCGGCCAGGTCGCCCGACAACAACGGAACCAGCACTTTGCCGCTCGGGTGGTAGGCGAGACCGCGGCTCCCAACGTCGCAGCACCCGGTCGGCGGTGCCACCGGGATCGGCGTTGAAGGAATGGCGTAGCGCCACATCACCGGAACGGCGGCGCGGCTCAGATCGAGCGCGAAGACCGCGTTCGGAAAGGGTGAGTGAACGAACATCACCGAACCGACCACCAACGGCGTTCCCTGGTGGCCCCGAAGCTGGCCGGTGCTGAAGGTCCAGACCGGTTTGAGGGAGACCACCGTGGCGCTGGTGATCTGATCGAGTGGGCTGAAGCGGGTCAGGCCCGGATCCCGACCCGCCGAAGGCCATTCGCCCGGGAGAAGGGTGGCGGGCAATGGGGTGGCTAGTGGACGCCTGGCCGTCGGAGCGCGCTGGCCGGCGATCGGGAGTGCTCCCCCGATCACGATCAGAATCCCAGCAACTGCCACACGTGCGACGACCCGACTGCTCTCCAGGTGTGGCAGGGCGATCAATCGGGCTTCTTGATGGGGCATCCCACCGCATCGACTATGCTACCGCGGGGGGTGTTGGGGCAGCGGTCGAGGCCGTCGAATACACCGTCGCCATCGAAATCGGTGGGGCAACCGCGAAGATCGACCAGTGCGCCGCGCGGCGTCGCGGGACAGCGATCGCGCCGGTCGGGCACCCCGTCCTGATCGGCATCGGCGTCGGCCGCCGTGACGACCGACACGGTGCGTCGGCGGAGGAACGAGAGCCCGAAGCTTCCGCCCGCCGATTTGTATTGGTAGATCGACCGGGATCGGATCATGCCCTCGAACCGGATCGACACCAGACCGCTGACCGGGATCCGGAACCCGGCTGCACCGATGACGGCGCCGTGGGACGAACATGGAATCGTCCTGATAAAGCAGTTGCTCTGAAGCAGTTTCCCGTAGCCTCCGCGGAGGTAGAAGCTGCCGGAGCCGACCGGAATGTTGTACAACAGACTGGCCGCCACATGAAGGAGTTGGAACGTCTTGCCGGAAATCGACTGCCTCGGACTCGTGTAGTCGATCTCGCCTTCAATCTCGGCGTGGTGCGGGAGAAACAGGCCCAGGCGTGACCCGGCTCCGAACGCGTGGAGGCCGTCCATCGTGGTGGTCTTGGTGTGCCAGACTCCGAGGGCAGCGAACTCCACAGCTCCCGCCTCCTGGGCGAGCGCAGGGGCGGTCCACCCCGTCGCAATCCCGATCACCAGCCACCCGAGTCGCATAGCGTTATAGATAGGAGACTTAGCTAACGTTGACAAGAAGAATGGCCCTTGGCCCGGCCGAAGCGGTCCGCTAGCATACGTCGACCAGGGTCAACCAGAGGAGGCCGTCGATGCGAGTGACGATCCAGTACTGCGTCCAGTGAAACTACGAGCCCCGAGCTGCCAGGTTGGCGGCTGAACTCAAACAAGCATATCCCGGCGTCGATATTTCCATGATTTCGTCCTCCGGCGGCGTCTTCGAAGTAACCGTCGATGGGGCACTGGTGTTTTCGAAACGAGCCGAGAAGCGGCACCCGGAACCGGGAGAGGTCGTCGGACGGATCGACGCTGCCCGGCGCCGTGAAACCTAGGACGAGGCGACGACCCCGATGCGCATTGCGATCTCGACCGGCGGTGGGGACGCCCCCGGTCTCAACGCGGTGATCCGCGCCGTGGTTCTCTCGGCGCACCAGCGGGGATGGGAGTGTTTCGGGATCCGCCGCGGCTACGACGGACTGTACTGCCGCGGTCGGGCGCACACAATTGCCTACGCCAAACCGTACGATGGGCCAGACCGCCGCCGGGGCGATCCCCGCGGCGGTCTGGTTCCCCTCGGACCGGATCAGGTCCGCGGCATCACCCACCTCGGCGGCACGATCCTCGGCACCACCAATCGGGGCAATCCCTTCCACTGGCCGACGCGGCTTCCGGATGGCACCGTGCAGGAACTCGATCGCTCCGACGAAGTGGTGGAGGCCTTCAAGGAACATCGGCTCGATGCCTTGGTTGCGATCGGTGGCGACGGCAGTCTCGGCATCGCGCACGGCCTCTGGAAGAAAGGGATCCCCGTCGTCGGCGTGCCGAAGACGATCGACAACGACGTGGTCGGCACCGAGGCGACCTTCGGCTTCGATACGGCGGTCGCGACCGCCACCGATGCCCTCGACAAGCTCCACACGACAGCCGAGAGCCACGATCGGGTCATGGTCGTGGAGCTGATGGGCCGCTACGCCGGCTGGATCGCCCTCCACAGTGGACTTTCGGGCAGCGCCGACGTCATCCTCATTCCCGAAATTCCATTCGACCTCGACAAGGTGTGCGAGAAGATCCGGGCTCGCGAACTGGCCGGCCGGAATTTCTCGATCGTTGTTGCGGCCGAAGGAGCCCGTCCACGGAACGGAAAGGTCGAGTTGCTGGAGGAAGCGAAGAAGGGGTCGGCCGAACGCCTTGGGGGCATTGCGGCCCGTCTCGCGGCGGCGATCACCGATCGCACCGGGAAAGAGACCCGGAGCCTGGTCCTTGGCCACCTCCAGCGGGGCGGATCGCCAACGACGTTTGATCGGCTCCTGGCGCTCCGGTTCGGTTCGGCCGCGGTCCGCGCGATCGGCGAAGGCGCCTTCGGGTCGGTGGTGGTATTCACGCCGCCCACCATCAGTCGCCGCCCGATCGCGGACATCCTGGGCAAGCAGAAACTGGTGTCGCTCGACAGCGGCATCATTCTCACCGCCAGGAGCCTCGGGATTTCCTTCGGCGACTAGGTCTGTGACCGTTTAGAGAGTTTCTTTTGATAGCCGAACTTGCGTCGAGCGTCCCTGCGCGTGAACTGCCACCGAATGCGAGTCTTCGCCCGGTTCGCTCGGGTGTTCCATGCTCGCGTCTCGCGTCGGAGGTGTGGCAGATTGTCGATCCGGCGGGTGCCGAGACACCCGCGGCTCACCAAGCTCAGCTCAATTTCCGCTTGATTGAGCCAGCTGCCATGCTTCGGGGTGAAATGC
>JAYUZK010000321.1:0-3473 GCA_043751835.1 Gemmatimonadota bacterium
CACGGTGCGGAAAACGCCGGCTTCCTCCGGAGCATCTACAAGACCGTGAAGGAAGAATCCCTCAAGGAGAAGATCATCTTCTCCGTCGCCCAGGGCAGCGGCAAGGAAGCCCAGCGCTGGCTGGCGGACATCGCGATCGATGCCGGGGAAGATCTTGAAATGCGGAAGAAGGCGATCTTCTGGCTGGCCCAGTCGGGTGGTGCCTCGCTCCCGGAGCTGTTTGCGCTCTATGACAAGATGACCGATCGCGAGATCCGCGAGCAGCTGATCTTTGCCTATTCGCAGCGGCATGACCGGGCCGCGACCGACAAGCTGATCGAGGTCGCCAGGACCGAGAAGGATCGTGAGCTTCGGAAGAAGGCGTTGTTCTGGCTGGGCCAATCGCGCGACCCCCGCGTGGCCGACATCCTCGAAGAAATTCTGTCCAAGCCATGAAACCGACCTGGCAGATCGCCGCCGCGATGATCGCCGCGCCGGCCGTTCTCGGTGCCCAGGCCTGGGCCGCGCGCGTCACCGGTGCGGGCGACGGTGAAGTCCGGATCTCGTTTGCCGCCCGGGAGGGCGTCTGCGGCGACGGACGCACGTTCATCCGCGATCGAACCCGCGGCGACAACATCATGATGGGAAACTTTGACGGCTCGAAGTGGCGGAACCGTCCCTGCGACGATGGTCCGGTCCGGGTGGCGCTCACGGTCCGGTCCGGCGCGGTTCGGTCGGCCCGGGTCTACGTCGGCGGCGACTGGCCGGCCGGGTCAGCGGAGACGACCGATTTGGGCCGCCTCGGGGTCAGGGACGCCACAGCCGGGCTGCTGGCCTTGGCCCGGACCTCGGAGACCCGAAGCGGCGGAGACCTGATCTTCCCAGCCACGATTGCCGACTCGGTCGAAATCTGGCCGGCCCTCCTGACCTTGACCCGCAACCGGTCGGCACCTCAAGAAGCCAGGAAACAGGCAGTCTTCTGGGTCAGCCAGGCCGCGGGCGACAAGGCGGCCGAGGGGCTTTCCGGGTTGGTAGAAGACGACGGAGAGGACCGCGAGGTCCGCGAGCAGGCCGTCTTCGCCCTCTCGCAACTGCCGAAGGATCAAGGCGTTCCGATCCTCCTGCGGGTGGCAAAGTCAAACCGGGACCGGGAAATCAGACGGAAGGCGATGTTCTGGCTAGGCCAGTCCGAGGACCCCAGGGCCCTGGCCCTGTTCGAGGAAATCCTCACAAACCGAGCCGCTAATCGGCGACCCAGGTAGCGATTCCCGGCGAGCCGCGTTAGTTATAACCGGGGCTGCCAGGGATGGCGCAAACCATGCTGGCCCTTCATCAGGGGCGTCCTTTGGTGTGACGCCCCTTTCGTGCCCAAATGGGAGTGATCATGCGTCGTCGATTGATGCTGGCGGCTCTGGCCGTCGTCGGTTTGCCCCTCGCGGGCGGAGCGTTCCTCCAGCAGGGGAAGGAGCCCCAGGATGGCCCCAAGCTCTTCTCCCAGATCCTTCAGCGGATCGAAGAAAGCGCCGTTGACTCCCTGAGCCGGGCCGCGATTTTCGAGCGGGCCGCCCGGGGTCTCATCAAGCAACTCAACGATCCCTACGCCGATCTCTACTCTCCCGAGGAACTCGCCTCGTTCCAGCGCAACACGCTGCGGAACAATTACGGCGGGGTCGGGATGCAGATCGAAAGCCAGGAGGGCGCCATCATGGTCGCGCGCGTCTTCCCCAACACCCCTGGTGAAAAGGGCGGTGTACTGGCCGGCGACCGGATCATGAAGGTTGATTCGGCCACCGTCACCGGACTCCGGATCGAACAGGTCTCCCAGAAGCTTCTCGGCACTCCGGGTACCGAGGTCGAAGTCAGCTTCCAGCGGGCCGGCGTCAACGAACCGATCAAGTCGAAGTTCAAGCGGGCGGTGATCCGGGTGCCGGCGGTCCCGTATTCGCTCGTTCTCGACGGCGGGGTCGGCTACATCCCGCTCCAGAGCTTCAACGAGTCCGCCGCCCAGGATGTCGAGAAGTCACTCCTCGATCTCAAGTCGCGGGGCGCCACGTCATATGTACTCGACATCCGCGGGAACGGCGGCGGCAGTCTCGAACAGGCCCTCGAGATCGGCAATCTGTTCTTCAAGCCTGGTCAGGAACTGGCCGCCGTGCGGCATCGCGGCCGGACGCCCGAGATTTACAAGGCCTCGCGGACCTCCGTGGTCGATTCGGTGCCCGTCATCGTACTGGTGGACGGATACAGCGCCTCCGCGTCGGAGATCGTGGCCGGAAGCCTCCAGGATCACGACCGCGCGCTGGTGATCGGCACCACGTCCTTCGGCAAGGGCCTGGTGCAGACCCTCTTCCCGCTCGACGGCGGGTGGGCGATGAAGATCACCACCGGCAAGTGGTACACCCCAAGCGGCCGCTCGATTCAGGCCGACCACGACCGGCTCGGTGACGAGCGATTCGTCGAGTATGCCGACGACGCCCAGCACGCCGACACGGCCAAGCGAAAGCGGCCCGAGTTCAAGTCCGACGCCGGCCGGGTCATTCTTGGCGGCGGCGGCGTCACCCCGGACGTGGTGGTCACCCCCGACACGCTCCAGACGGCAGATCGAGACCTGGCACGAGCCTACGGCCCCCAGCAGTCGCAGTGGTACGTCGCACTCTACGGGACCAGCCTGCAGCACAAGGGCTCGATCAAGCCGGACTTTCAGGTCCAACCGGCTTGGCGGGAAGCGTTCTGGAGCAAGGTGCAGGCGTCAAAGATCAAGGTGACGCGAGCCCAATTCGACGCCGGGATCGGGTTGGTGGATCGGTCGTTGGAGCAGTGGACCTCTCGGCTCGCGTTCGGCGATTCGACCGCCTTCCGCCGCGCGATCCGTTACGACCGCCAGCTCAACACCGCGATGGACTACCTCCGACGTGGCGCGAGCCAGCGCGGATTGCTGGCGCTGGCCCAGCCGGCGGGCACCAAAGGCGGGAAGTAGCCGATCGGCCCACCTGCTCATGGCGGCCGGCGGCCATCTGGTCGAAGGTCATGGGCGTTCCACCGTGCCGTGAAGCAGGGAGGTTCGGATCCGGGCCGCCTTGAGCGAGGGCCGCCGGTCGTACTCAAGCCGGAGATCGATCCGCTCTTCCACCCGCACGGTGAGCGTCAGGGTCGTTGGCTGGCCATTCCGGATCACGACCACCGGAATCTTCTCCCCGCTCCGATTCCGGAATGTGGCGCGGTAGGCCGGCCCGAAACCGGCGTCCACCTTGAGATCGCCCAGACTCACCAGCTGATCGCCCGGAAGGACGCCCGCCTCGGCCGCGGCCGATCCCGCCGTGACGGTGCTGACCACTTCCTTCTGATTCGCCGACGACGTGCCGACGCCCAGTCTGGGCTCGCGAACCGTATCCGCCACGGCCCGAAAGCCGGCCAGCGGGGCCACTCTGGCCCAGGGGAACGGCTCGCGCCCGTCGATGTAGCGGGTGGCAAAGTCGGCGAAGATGTCCCGGCCG
>JAYUZK010000322.1:0-6031 GCA_043751835.1 Gemmatimonadota bacterium
ACCACGGACCGGAACAGCTTGGCCTGGAGCAATTGCTCGCGATACTGAGCCTCGAGGCCGGGGACATATTGCTGTCCCTCGGCGGAGGCGAGCCACCGCTGGTACTTCGCCAGATCAAATTTGCCGTTGGTCTGGAACGTGGCGACCTGCTGAATCTCGGGCAGTGGGATGTTCCGGATCGCCTCGGCCACCTCGTCGGTGGACGCCGTGAGGCCAAGGCGGCTGTACTCGGCGGATAGCAACAGCTCGCGAACCGCCTCATCCCAGACCTTGTCCCGGATCTCCTGAATCCGATCGAGTCCGAGCGGACTCCCTCGTTGCTGCTGCTCGGTGATCACGTTCTGGACCCGCTGGTCAAAGGCCCGGATGTCGACCGAGCGACCGTTGACCTTGCCGACCGATTGGGAACGGAAAATGCCGCCATTGCCGGAGCCGAGACCGCTGAGGTCCCAGACAAGCCAGACGAAGAAGCTGATGGTCAGGACGTAGATGACCGGCTTCGCTGCGTTCCGAAATACTTGCATCATGAAGAGATATGCTCCAAAAGACCCCGACGCGGGGAGCCGGAAAACCTAACCCCCGAACGACCGTTGCTCAAGCGATGGGTCCGAATGGCAGATTGACAGGGTAGTTACGGAAGTACTAATGTTACCTCAAATGCCACAACAGCTTAGCGCCTAGGAGGCCGAAATGGCGCTCCCCCGTGAGATCGAGAAGCTCCAGCGGCGCTGGCAGGAGAACCCGCTCGGGCTCACCTTCGCCCCGCTGGCCGAGGCCTATCGCAAGGAAGGCGCTCCGGCCGACGCCCTCGAGTTGCTGGCGATCGGTCTGGCCCAGCATCCCAACTATGTCCCGGCTCATATCGTCCGCGGCCGTTGTTTCCTCGACGCCCGGGATGATCATGCGGCGGAGAGCGCGTTCCTGCGGGTGGCCGAACTCGACCCCGAGAACGTCATCGCGCTGAAGGCGCTGGCGGAAATTGCCGAGCGCGGCGGGCGGTTCTCCGACGCGATGGCCCGGCTCGATCTGCTCCTCGAAGTCGACCGGGCCAACGACGAGGCGCGCGAGCAGTGGGACCGCCTTCGCGCCACGATCGCGATCCCGGGCCTTGGCCGCGAGGCGTCGCCGACCCCCGAGGTCGTGGCGGCATTTTTCCAACGAGGGCCCGCGTCGGCGCCGGAGGCTGAGGCGCCCGAGCCGACGCGGGAGCCCATGGAGCCGATTTTCCCGGTGGAGCCCGTCGCGGCGGCCGAGGAAATCGTTGCAGCCGTCCGGGAGGACGTGGAGGTGATCCTCTACCACCCGGTGGAGCTTTCGCCCTCGGGCGAGCACGAATACCAGCGGGGCTCTGACTCGGACGACCTCCGGCCGGGCGCCGCGCGGGGCGGCCGGGCGGATCCGTTCGACCCCGTAGAGGACCTGGTGCCTTCGGCCGCGATTCCGCCGACCGCCGAGGCGGAGCCTCCGGAGCCCGAGGCCGGGTCCGTCGATGCCGACGACGCCGAGGCCATGGCCGGCGTCGAGGCCGAGCCCGAGCTGGTCGTGACCGAAACGATGGCGGAGCTGTTCCTTCGGCAGGGGCACAAGGAACTCGCGCTGGCGGTCTATTCGCAGTTGGGAGCCCGCGACCCGGACCAGCCGCGGATCCGGGCCGCGATCGAGCAGCTCCAGTCCGAGGTGAAGCGCGAGGCGCCCTCGCTTCCGGTTTACGCCGCGGTACTCACGGGCGGCCCGTCGGTGCGGGGTTTCTTCGAGCAGCTTCTGGCCGCGATCCGGCCCGCTGCCACGGGGGCCCCGACCGATCCCGGCCTTTCGTTAGGCGCCGTCTTCGGCGACGACAGGGCCGGCGGGCGGCCGGCGGCGGCAACGGATTCCGGGCCGAGTTTTGACGAGTTCTACGGCGGCGATCCGGTGACGGAGGCGACCGCGCCCGTCGTGGCCAGCGACCCCGGCGAAGAGGCCGTGGCCGCGGATCTCGAGAGCTTTACCTCGTGGCTCAAGGGGCTCAAGCGCTGAATGCGCCTCACCGTCCTCAACGGTCCCAATCTCAACCTCGTCGGGACCCGCGAGCCCGAGCGGTACGGCCGAGCCACGCTCGCGGAGATCGAATCGCTGGTCCGCGCCGAAGCCCGCGGGCTCGGCGTGGCGATCGAGTGGTTCCAGAGCAATCACGAAGGCGCCCTGATCGACGCGATCCAGGCGCTCCCGGGCCGGGCCGATGGGCTGATCCTCAACGCCGCCGGGTACACCCACTCCAGTCTCCCCATCCGGGACGCCTTGCTCGCGGTCGCGGTGCCGTTCGTCGAGGTGCATCTGTCGAACGTGTTCGCGCGGGAGGAGGCTCGACGCCATTCAGTGATGGCCGATCTCGCGGTGGGTGTGATCGCCGGCTTCGGTCCCCAGAGCTATCTGCTGGGTCTCCGAGCCCTCCACGCCCGGCTCGCGAATGTTTGATGGGCGGGATCGCCGGCAGGCGGCCCTTCGCGCCGCCATGGCGGCGCAAGGACTCGATGGCTTGCTGGTGTCCGGCAGCGCCAACATCCGCTATTTGACCGGCTTCAGCGGGTCGGCCGGCCAACTGCTGGTAACCACCAACCGGACGGTGTTGGTTACCGATTTTCGCTACGAGGTTCAGGGCCCCGATGAAGTGGGGTCCTCCGCCGAACTCCGGATCGAACGGAGCGATCTATGGGAAGGGCTCCGTGCCGCCCTGACAACATCGGCGGTCGAGCGGCTCGGGATCGACAAGACGCGGGTCACCCTCGCTGATCGGGACGAACTGAGCCAGGCCAAGGGCGTTACCCTGATACCGGTGCACGGATTGGTCGAACCCCTTCGGGCGGCGAAGGATCCGGATGAGGTGGCCACCATCAAGGCGGCCGCCGATCTCGCCACCGACGCGCTTGCCGCCTCGATCGGGTTCATCCGGGCCGGCCGCACCGAGCTTCAAGTGGCCGCGCTGCTCGAGTCCAACCTCCGGCAGCGGGGGAGTGAATGGCACCCGTTCCAATCGATCGTGGCCTCGGGGCCGCGGAGCGCGCTGCCGCACGCCCGGTCGACGGAACGGGTAATCGAACCCGGTGATCTGCTGGTGGTGGATTTCGGGGCCAAGGTCCGGGGTTACTGTTCGGACATCACCCGGACCTTCGTGGTCGGGGCGCGGGCCGATGAACGGCAGCGGACCACCTACGAGGTCGTGCGCCAGGCCCAGGCCAGGGCTCGCAGCGGGCTCAAGGCGGGCCTCACCGGGCGGGAGGGCGACTCCCTCGCCCGCGACGTGATCAACCGCGCGGGGATGGGGCCCGCGTTTGGCCATTCGTTGGGCCACGGCCTCGGGCTCGATGTCCACGAGGCCCCCAGGCTGTCCCAGACCAGCGAGGCGCCCCTCGCCACCGGGGCGGTGGTCACGGTGGAGCCGGGCGTCTATTTTCAGGGTTGGGGGGGCGTCCGAATCGAGGATGACGTAGTGCTGCTGTCGGACCGGGCCGAGTGCCTGTCGGACGGCATGACCGATCTGGTGGAGCTCGTCTAACCATTCACCCGCCGTCGGGCGACCACATGAATCCGCAAGAGATCAAGGCTCTCGCCGAAGTGTTCGAGAAGGTTCCCGGCTTCAGGGGGATCGACGTCAAGGATGTCCGGCGGTTGGTCGATCTGCTGCGGGAATCGCCGGAGATCGGTTCGATCGAGTTCAAAGGCTGGTTTGGGACCGGGGTGGTGATCACCCGAACCCAGACCGGCTTTGCGGGCATGATGCCGGCTCCGATGATGCCGGCTCATGCGCTCGCGGTCCCTGGGCTGCCCGGTGGGGCCGTGGGTATGCCGGCGGCTGCACCGGGGGCCGGCCCCGCGGTGCCGACCACCCAGTCCACGCTGAAGGACATCAAGTCGCCGATGGTGGGCACCTTTTATGCGGCCCCGGAGCCTGGCGCCGAGCCCTATGTGAAGGTGGGCGCCAGGGTCAGTCCGGGGCGGACGGTGTGCGTCATCGAGGCGATGAAGATCATGAACGAAATCGAAGCGGAGTTTGGCGGGGTGATCCGCGAGGTGCTCATCGAGGACTCCCAGCCGGTGGAATTCGGTCAGGTCCTTTACCGGGTGGATCCGAATGGCTGAACCGTTAGGTGGGGAAATCACCGGGCCGCCGGCTTTCAACTTCAAGCAGGCCATTTCCCAGATGATCCAGCGGCAGGCCTCCGACCTCCTGCTCAAGGTCGGGCGGCCACCGACCGTGCGGGTGAACGGCGACCTCCAGGCGCTCTTGATGCAGCCGATTCGGCCCGAAGAGTTGAAGCACCTTGCCGAGCTGATCATGACGCCTCGCCAGGTGAAGGAGTTCGCCGAGAAGAAGGAGGCCGATTTCGCCATCGGGGTGCCCGGCGTGGGTCGGTTTCGGACCAACATCTATCAACAGCGGGGTACCCTCGCGTTTGCGTTCCGGGCGATTCCCTACGAAGTGCGGACGCTGCGCGAGTTGATGCTGCCCGACGCTCTCGAACAGGTGGCGCTCAAGCCCCGCGGGGTGGTCCTGGTGACCGGGATCACCGGCTCGGGCAAGTCGACGGCACTCGCGGCCATGGTGCATCACATCAACCGGAATCGGCGGGTCAACGTCATCACCGTCGAGGACCCGATCGAGTTTCTTCATCGGGACCAGATGTCGAACATCTCGCAGCGCGAGGTCGGGAGCGACACGCTCTCCTTCGGAAACGCTCTCCGGCACGTGCTGCGCCAGGATCCCGATGTGATTCTGATCGGTGAAATCCGCGACCAGGAGACCCTCGACACCGCCCTGAAGGCGGCGGACACCGGCCACCTGGTGTTCTCGACGCTCCACACCACCGACGCGACCCAGTCGATCAGCCGGATTCTGTCGTTCTATCCGCCTCACCAGCAACAGGAGATCCGGTCGCTGCTTTCGACGGCGCTCGCCGCGATCGTCTGCCTCCGCCTGGTTCCCCGGGCCGACGGTCGAGGTCGCGTGCCGGCCGCGGAAATCCTGATCAACACCGCGGCGGTGGCGGAGAACATCCGGAGCCTCGAGAAATCCCTCAACATTCCGGACCTGATCTCCGAGGGCTCGCTCAGCTACGGCATGCAGACGTTCGACCAGTCGCTGATGCAGTGGTTCAAGAAAGGCGTGATCAGTTACGAAAGCGCGCTCTTCTACGCCAGCAACCCGAGCGAGTTTGCGCTGCGGGCAGCCGGCGTCACGGGGGCATCCGATCGAACTTTCTCGGAGATTCCCGGGCTCAACGACTCCCCGGCCGGCTTCACCCGCGACGTGGTGCTGTGACCACCCGCGAAACCCAGCCGCGATATGTTCAATAAGGTGCTCATCGCCAACCGCGGCGAGATCGCGCTGCGGGTGATCCGGGCGTGCCGCGAACTCGGGATTCACACCGTGGCCGTCTACAGCGAGGCGGACCGGGAGTCGCTCCATGTTCGATTCGCGGATGACGATGTCTGCATCGGGCCGGCCCCGAGCCGAAGTTCCTACCTCAATATTCCCCGACTGATCGCGGCCGCCGAAATTACCGGCGCCGACGCGATCCACCCGGGCTACGGATTCCTCGCTGAGAATGCCGAGTTCGCCGAGATTTGCCGGGCGTCGAACATCACCTTCGTCGGTCCCACCCCCGACCAGATCCGCCAGATGGGCGACAAGGCCTCGGCCCGCCGGCTCGCCAAGGCGGCCGGGGTGCCGACGGTGCCCGGGTCGGACGGCATCCTCGCCGACGCCGAGGAGGCGCTCGAGGTGGCCCGGGGGATCGGGTTTCCGGTGATCATCAAGGCGACGGCCGGGGGCGGCGGGAAGGGAATGCGGATTGCCAATGATCCGGACCAGTTCGCCCAGCTGTTCGGCCTGGCACAGAATGAGGCCCTGTCAGCCTTCGGCAACGGCGACGTCTACGTCGAGAAGTATCTCGAACACCCGCGCCACGTCGAGATCCAGATCATGGGCGATCAGCACGGCCGGGTCATGCACCTCGGCGAGCGGGACTGCTCGATCCAGCGCCGGCACCAGAAG
>JAYUZK010000323.1:0-6351 GCA_043751835.1 Gemmatimonadota bacterium
CCGCGGCTGGTACTCCACCCGGCCGCCTTGAATTTCGGCCAGCAACCGGGCGATCGACAGGCCGAGGCCCGCCCGCCCGACATCCGGGGTGGCGTTCGCGGGACGATAGAACGGCTCGAAGATTCGCTCCCGTTCCCCGACGGTTATGCCCGGCCCCCGGTCTGCTACTCGAAAGGCCAAAACTTCGCCCTCAAGCGACGCGGACAGCTCGACCGGGTTGGGCGCGGTGGAATAACGGATCGCGTTCTCGATCAGATTGTTCAGGATTCGAAGCGACAGGACGAAGTCGAATCGGCCGATCAGCGCTGGCTGGTCGAGGTCGACGTTGGCAACAAGGCGGATCGGGCCGGTCCCGACGAATTGCCGCACCGCCGCGCCGATCAGGTCTTCCGCGGTGTTGATCTCGGCATCGACCGGGAGGCCGCCTGCCTTGATCCGGCTCCAGTCGAGGAGGTCCCCAACCAGCCGAGTCAGCAAGTCGGTCTGGGCTTCCATTGCGGGGGCGTTCGGGTCGCCGCGCTCGGCGGCCTGGCTCGCCATCGCCTTGATCGACGTCAGCGGGGTGCGGAGGTCGTGGGAGAGTGAGGCCATCAGCACGTCGCGGAGCCGGTCGGTTTCGCGAAGGGCCTCGACGTGTTCCGCCTCAGCCACCAACGCCACCCGCTCGACCGCGAGGGCGGCATAGTAGGCCAGTACCGCCACAAATCGTCGTCTCCCGGCGTTGAGCACGATTGGGACCTGGTCGGTGAGTCGCATCACCCCGACCGTCCGGTTGTGTCCCCACAGCGGGATGAGGAGAGTAGATCCCGTCTCGCCGTCAGCCGGGATCAACACCAATGCATCAGCCGAGCGGGCCAGCGCCTGACTGCTGGGCGGCGGCGATTGCGCCGCCGCCGCGATCGTCGCGGGGCCTGACCACACAGGCGGCGGATCGATCGACGATCGGGCGTGGAGCGCGGTACCGAGGATCCGAGTGCCGTCCCATCGATAGATCTCGCACTCCTGAACCCGAAGAGTCGACTGCACGAGCGCCGCCACGGCCGCCAATGCTTCCTCCGCCCGCCCGGCGCTGAGCGTCTCCGCGCCGAGCTGTGCCAGGGCGGACACTTCCTCAGTTCGTCGGCGCGCTTCGTCGGCTTCGGCCCGGGCTCGCGCCAACAGCTGCGTCGTGACCGAGGCGACCGCCAGGAAGGCGATCAGCACCACCCAATCCGGCGACTTCCCGACTGAGAAAGTGTGGTAGGGAGGCTGGAAGTAGTAGTCGATCAGCAGCACACCGGCCGCGACGAGGGCGAACCCGAGCGCCCGGCCGCCCATGGTGCTGCCGCCGAGCACCACCAACAGATAGGCAAGGACCACGTGGGCCTGGTCGGCGCCTTCTTTGGCCGCGAGCAGGATCAGGGTGACGAGATAGAGCGCGGCGAACCAGCCGATCCAACTCCCGACCTGCCGCCGCGGCCAGGCCATTGCTACGCGGGGAGTTCGCAGCGATAGCCCACGCCGGGATCGGTGATGACGATCTGCGGCTGGGCAGGGTCGATTTCGATCTTGCGGCGGAGGTTGGTCACATGGACCCGGAGGTACTGCTGCGGGTTACCGAACGGCCGTCGCCAGACGAGATCGAAGATTTGCCGGTGTGTGAGGGTGCGACCGGCGTGGATCGCCAAGGCTTGGAGAATCTCCCATTCGAGTGGTGTCAGCCGAATCGGCTGGCCGTGGCGGGAAGCGGTGCGCCGGGGAAGATCGAGGGTGAGATCGGTCGGGAGGGGAAGGAGCGAAGGCCGCTGCGCCGCCGGCGTCCGCCGAAGCTGGACCCGGACCCGCGCCACCAGCTCGGCGGTACTGAACGGCTTGGTGATGTAGTCGTCGGCGCCGGCGTTGAGCAGTTCGACCTTCTCCCGCTCCGAGTGCCGTGCCGACAGCACCACGACCGGCATCGAGGCCCACCGGCGGACTTCCCGGCATACGTCGATGCCGGCCAGATCGGGGAGCCCGAGGTCGAGCACGATCAGGTCCGGCTGTTCGGCTGCGGCCAAGTCGATGCCTTCGGCGCCAGTCGCCGCCTCGAGGATCTGGTCAGCCAATCCGGACAGGGCGTTTCGGACCGCGCGGCGAATCTGGGCCTCATCCTCGACGATCAAGAGTCGGCGAGCTCCGGGCTCTGTCCCCATTGCGGAACCTCCAGGATAACTTGGAGCAAGCCGCCGGATCGTGGCACGGCCCGCCGGTGGCTCAGGAAAACAGGGGCGCCGGCTTCCATCCGCCTAACGCCTTCTCGACGATCCGAGCCGCGGCCAGCGAGAGGTCTTCCCGCCAAGCCGGGGCCACCAGTTGGACCCCGATGGGGAGTCCTTCCGGCGACGTGCCGGCCCGGACCACGGTCACCGGCCAGCCGGTGATGTTGTGGGGCTCGTTGTAGGTGTCGGCGTAACCGGCCGCGTTCGATCCGCCGAGCTTCACGGCGGGCATCGCCATCACCGGACAGACGATCAGATCCACCGGCGCCATCAGGCGGCGGAGCTGGCCGCGGACCTGGTCGAGATCCTCGACCCAGGCGCCGAGTTGATCCGACGAAACCGGCTTGCTGTCCGCGAACCACGGCCCGGCCGTGCCGTCTCCCGGTGTCCCCGCCGCCTTGAGCAGCCGCTTGAGCCAGGCCCCGCCGTCGGCGCCCGCGATCAGATGCCAGAGTTCGTTGGCCCGGTTGAGCTCGGGCCAGAATCGTTCCTCGACGTGGGCGCCGGCCGCGCCGAGGGCCTTGGCGGCGGCGGTGACGGCGGCCTTGGTCTCGGGCGTGGGGTGCTTGACGCCGTTGTCGGTGAAGTAGATCACCCGGAGCCCGCGCGCCGCGACCCGGCTCGAGTCGCGGAGGACGACCGGCATCCCGTAGGGATCTTCGTCGTCGGGGCCGGAGACGATCGGGAGGAGGAAGGCAAGATCTTCCACGTATCGCGCGATCGGTCCGAGTTGGGTCCACGACTGGATGATGCCGCGGTACGAGACGGCGTGCCCGGTCTTGGGGACGCGGCCGTGGGTCGGCTTGATCCCGGCCACGCCGCAGTTGTGGGACGGCATCCGGATGCTGTTCCCAGTGTCGCTCCCGATGTCGAACGGGGTTCCGCCCGTGGCGACCAAGGCAACCGGTCCGCCGCTGCTGCCGCCCGGCGTGCGGGTCAGGTCGTAGGGATTCCGGGTGACGCCGTAGACGGCGTTGTCGGTCTCGTCGGACCAGGTGAACTCGGGGGTGTTGGTCTTGCCTAACAGGATGCCGCCGGCCGCGCGGAGGCGGGCCACCAGGGTGGCGTCACGCTCGGGAATCCGTTTGGCCCATCCGATGGTCCCGGCCGTGCTGACGACGCCGGCGGTGTCGATCGAATCCTTGATCGAGAACGGAAGGCCGTGGAGCGGACCGTGGGTCTTGCCGCGGGCCTGATCCTGATCGGCGCGGCGGGCGTCGTCGCGGGCCTGATCGGCCCGGAAGGCCACCATCGCGTTCAGGCGCGGGTTGACCAGATCGATCCGCTTGAGGAACAGATTCACCATCTCCAGCGAGGAGATCCGCCGGGTGGCGAGCGCCTGTTTCAGCGTGGCGATCGGGGCGAAGTGGAGATTCCCGTCGGTCAGGTCGGCGGCGGCAAGGCCGGCAAGCGAGCGCCACGGCAGCGACGCTACCGCGGCGCCGGCCACGAATTCGCGGCGCGGCATCATTGGGCTGGACTCTTCATCTGGGCGAAGCCGACCGTGTTGCCACCGGGTTCGAGGACGGAGATCTCGGTGCTGCCGTAGAAGGTGTCGTGACGCGGCTTGACGATCGAGTGCCCGTCGAGGTCCTTGGCCGCCGACGGATCCTCGGCCAGCACGCTGGCCCGGGTCTGGTACATCACTTCGATCCCGTCTTTCGCGACGATCGCGAAGGTGATCTTGCCCTCCGGGGTCAGCTGTTTGAATCCGGGGTCGAGCGGCGTCATTGGGGGCTCACATGGAATACGGAAGAGTAGAGATTACCGAAGAAAGGCCGAATCGTCAAGCCACCGCGGTTATCGCACCGGCGTTGCGGGCCGAGCGAAGGAGCGCCTCGATCGCGGCCACGTTTGCCGTCGCCTCGGCGACGGGGTAGCGGGGCGCGGCGGCGGTCTGCACCCAGTCGGCGAAGTGCTCGACCATCACCTTGAAAGAAATCGAGTGGGAAGAGCCCGGGTCGATCACGGGGACTTCCGCCGGCCCGAGGTGTGGAGCTGAACCACCAGCCAGCGGTCACCCCGTTTCTCGAGTACGGCGGTCCCCCGACCCTCGGCTTCGACGTGACCATGCGGTGTGTCGGCCGACAATTCGTATCGAAACGGGGTCCAGGCGACCGTGCCCCTGATCTGCGGTTCGATCGCGAAGTAGCGGTACCTGAAGTTCGAAAAATCACGCAGCTCAGGCCCCAGATGGTTGTCGCGGTAGTCTACCCATCCGTGATTTACTCCGGCCCCCTCGATCACATGGACCCAGGCGTCGGGGGCGTACAGGGTGTCGAGCCCGACCAGGTTTTTGGCCTCGGACAGACTGGCCAACGCTTCCACCACCTTCTGGACCCGCTCGGCCTCCGTCTGGGCGGCCCCCGATTGCCAGCCCGCGGCCGACGCCCCGACCACGAGGGCGATTCGGGCAACCGATTGGATTGATTTCATGACGATGCAACTCCTGGTGGCTGGGACGGTTGGCCGCCGGTCGCGGCTTCGGAACGGACGTAGGTAATGGGGTGCGGGAGCGGTAACGTCAACCGGAACGTGGCACCCGGGGCATTCCCCGCGAACTCGAGATTGCCGCCGTGGGCTTCGGCGCCGGCCCGCGCGATCGCGAGGCCCAGGCCGGTGCCGTCGGCTCGTGGCCTGGCGTGATCGCCCCGAAAGAACCGGGTGAAGAGATGAGGTCCGTCGCCCGCCGGGATGCCGGGGCCCTCGTCCCGCACGGTGATCGCGACCTCCTCCGCTCGGACCACGCCGATGTGCACCGCGCCACCGCGGGGACTGTACTTGATCGCGTTGTCGACCAGGTTCGCCAGCACCCGCTCGAGAATGCCCGGGTCCCCGGCTACCGATGCCTCGACACCCGTCGGCTCGAATCGCACCCCGGCTTCCGTCGCCATCGGCGCATACCGGACCAGGACCCGCTCGACCACGGCGGCGATCTCGACGATCTCGACGTGCTCGAGCGGCAGCGCGGCATCACTCCGTGCCAGGGTGAGCAGATCGTCGGTCAGCCGCACCAGCCGGAGAACCTCTTCCCGAGCCCGCTCCAGGGTGAGCTGATACTCCTCCGCCGACCGGGTCCGTCGGAGCGCGATGTCGATCTCGCCCCGAAGCGCGGTCAGGGGAGCCCGTAACTCGTGACTGGCGTCGGCCGTGAAGCGCCGCTGCACCTGGAAGGCGCTGTCGAGGCGCGCCAGCATCCCGTTCAGCACGGTCACCAGCCGGCTGAACTCGTCGACTTCCGCGTGGGCCGTTATCCGGGCGGAAAGCGACCCAACCTCCAACGCCTCCGCTTGATCGGTGATTTCACGGGTTGGCCGGAGGGCGGCGCCGGCGAGGAACCAGCCCAGGGCGTAGCCCGCGATTGTGGCGACCAGCGCGCCCACGGCCACCAGCAGCGCGAATTGCCGCATGATTCGCTGAATCGGTTCCAACGGGGCGGCCACCTGCAGGACATGAATGCCGTGCGAGCTTCCGACCAGGCGGAGGGGATAGAGGACACAACGCAGCAGTTGCCCGCGCCAGGTGTGGGTATTCCAGGAGAGCTCGCCCCTCTGCGCCGCGGCCAGCGAGCTCGCGGGGAGGTCAAGATCGGTTGCCAGGTTGCGGCTCCGGACCAGGGGGTGCCCATCGCTGGTCCACAACTGCGCGAAGCGGGTCAAATCGGCGGTCGGCCCCGCCCGACTGGCCAGCAGCACGCCCTCGTGAAACTCGAATTCGGATCCGGCGGCCGCCGCGCCCGCCTGGGCCTCCACTTCTGCCAGATGGAGGAGCGTCGCATCCATTTGCCGATACAGGAGCCCGCGAAGGGCCACGACGCTGAAGAGCCCGATGAGCAGCGACAGCAGCAAGACCGCTGGGGCGATCCGAACCGCGAGCGCATGCCGAAACGATCGCATTCGATCAGGCCGATTCAGGGGCGCGAAGAGAATACCCTACGTGCCGGATGGTCTGAATCAGCCGGGGGACGTCACCCTGGTCGAGCTTTCGCCGAAGGTTCGAGACGTGCGCGTCGACGACGTTCGTCTCCGGATCGAACGACATGTCCCAGACTTTCTGGAGCAACTGGGTTCGGGTGACCACCTGCTGAGGATGGAGCATGAAGTACTCGAGCAAG
>JAYUZK010000324.1:0-6060 GCA_043751835.1 Gemmatimonadota bacterium
GCCGAGTTCGCGGTGGTATTCAACAGCTGCACGGCGGCGCTCCACGCAGCCTACGCTGCTGTGGATGTGGGCCCCGGGACGTCAGTCCTGACCAGTCCGAACACCTTCGTCGCGACCGCCAACGCGTCGCTCTACCTCGGCGGGTCGGTCCGATTCACGGACGTGGACCCGGCTACGGGCCTGATGGACGCCGATGATGTCGACGAACGCGCCGAGGCATCGGTCCGGGTCGTCGCTCCCGTCCATTTCACGGGCGAAGTCGCCCCGCTCGAGGCGATCGCCGCGATCGCCGAAGCGCGGGGATGGAAGATCGTGGAAGACGCCGCCCACGCGATCGGAGCGACGTACCGCACCAGCGACGGCCGCGACCATCGGGTCGGCGCCTGCGATCACAGCGACCTGTGCTGCTTCAGTTTCCACCCCGCCAAGCAGTTGACGACCGGCGAGGGCGGGGCCGTCACGACCAACGATCCGGGCCTTTACGCCAGGCTCAAGCGGTTCCGGTCCCACGGCATCACCCGTGACGCCGCGGAGATGACGAACCACGACGGCCCCTGGTACTACGAACAGCTCGAGCTCGGCTACAACTACCGGCTGACCGACTTCCAGTGCGCGCTCGGGCTTTCGCAGCTCGAACAGCTTCCCGCCTGGCTTGAGGCCCGGGCCCGGATCGTCGGATGGTACGACGCTCGGATCGCCGGGATTCCGGGGGTGTCGACCTTGACTCGGCCGCGCTGGTCTCGCGGGGCCCACCATCTCTACGTAATCCGGGTCGACCCGGCTCGGCGGCGGGCGGTCTATGACGCGCTGCTCGCGGCCGGTATCGGTGCCAACGTCCACTACATCCCGGTCTACCGCCAGCCGTATTACCAGCAGCATGGCTTCGCGAAGACCGTTCGGCCCGGTGCGGAGGAGTACTATGCCTCCGCCCTCACGCTGCCCCTCTTCCCCGCGATGAGCGAGGCGAGCGTGGATCGGGTGACCGGCGTGGTCGCGCAAGCGGTCGAGGGCGGGGGCTGATGACCTCTGCCGGACGCACCCTGGTGATCCGGGCCGACGCCACGGCGTCGGTCGGCGCCGGGCATGCGATGCGACTCGCGGTGCTGAGCGAGACCTGGCTCGAGTCCGGCGGCACGGTGCGGCTGTGCGGCCGGGTGGAGATCCCATTCGTGATCGCGCGGTACCAGAGGCTCGGAATCGTGGCCGAAGACCGGGAGACTGCCGAGGGTGACGTCCTGGTGGTCGACACCTATGAATCCGGCGCGCGGTTCCGGGCCACCCAGGCGACCGGCTTCGGTCTTCGGGTGCTGGTCGACGACTTCGGAGTCGACGTCGCTCCCGGGTTCGACGTGGTGTGGAACCCAAACGGAGCCAGTGATCGGAAGATGTACCGCCATTTCGGCGGGGCGATTTTTTCCGGAGTCGACTACCTCGCCGTCCGTGAGGATCTTCCCCGCTGGCGCGGCGGGTCTACCGAGATCGCCATTTCGTTGGGCGGCGGTCGGCCGCCCGCCATGGTGATCGAGGCGTTCGACCGGTTGGCCGAGATGTTCCCGGATCAGCCGTTCGCCGCGACCGGCACCTGGGCTCCGCAGCGGTGGCGGCGGATCGCGGCCGATCGGCTCTGGGACGACGTGGTGGAGGCGAAGCAGTTCCTGACTGCGGCCGGCACGACGGTCTGGGAGGCGGCGGCCGTCGGTGTTCCGGTTGGCCTGCTGATGATCGCCGACAACCAACGGCTGGTGTATCGCTGGGCCCGCGATGCCGGGGCACCCGGGATCAACACGACGATGCTCGACGCGGAGTTTCTTGCCCACCAACTCCGATCGCTGATCGGTATCGCCTGTGCCTTGCCGAGGGTGGCCAACGGTACCCCTCGCCTGGTCGAAGGCCTGATGACGCTGGCCCTCGCGCGGCTGGCGCGGTGAGAACCAAGGATCCGGGATGAACCCCATCGTGATCGGGCGGCACCGAGTCGGCCCCGGCGAGCCCTGCTTCCTGGTGGCTGAACTGTCGGGGAACCACAACGGCGACCTCGAGCGCGCGCTCGCGACGATCCGGGCCGCCCACGCGTCCGGCGCCCACGCGATCAAACTTCAGACCTACACGCCCGACACATTGACGATCGACTGCGATCGGCCCGACTTCGTGGTGCCTGGAGCGGGGCCGTGGGCCGGGCGGACGCTGTACGACCTTTACCGCGAGGCCCACACTCCCTGGGCGTGGCACCGGGCGCTGTTCGCCGAGGCCCATCGACTCGGCCTCGAGATCTTTTCGACGCCGTTCGACGCCACCGCGGTCGACCTCCTCGAGGAACTCGGCGCCCCCGCCCACAAGGTCGCCTCGTTCGAGCTGGTGGACGACGACCTGGTCGCCCGGATCGCGGCCACGGGGAAGCCGGTGATCATGTCTACCGGCATGGCGAGTCTTGAGGAGACCGCCCACGCGGTCGACGTCCTCCGCCGCCACGGTTGTCGCGAGCTGGTGGTGCTCAAATGCACCAGCAGCTATCCAGCGCCGGACGAGCAGATGAACCTCGCGACGATTCCGCTTCTGGCCGCCGTGACCGGCTGTCCGGCGGGCCTCTCCGACCATAGCCTCGGTTCGGTGGCGCCGGTCGTCGCCGCGACGTTGGGTGCCGTGATGATCGAGAAACACTTCACCCTCGACCGGGCTGCGGGCGGCGTCGACAGCCACTTCTCGCTCGAGCCGGCGGAATTCACGGCGATGGCCGGGTCGGTGAAGCGGGCAACCGCGATGCGGGGGACGGCCGGATTCGGTCCCGGCCTCGCCGAGGAGGGAAGCCTCACGTTCCGCCGGTCGCTCTACGTGGTCCGCGATGTGGCCGCCGGCGACCCGCTCACGCCCGACAACGTCAGATCCATCCGGCCTGGCTTCGGTCTCGCGCCGCGCTTCCTGCCGGTGGTGCTCGGCCGAGTCGCCACGCGGGCGGTGGTCCGGGGAACGCCGGTGACCTGGGACCTCGTGACCGCACGCGCCGGGGTGGAGGTGTCATGAAGACCGTCATCACGATCGAGGCGCGAATGGGCTCGACCCGGCTGTCGGGCAAGGTCCTCCGCCCCGTCCTCGGGGAGCCGATGCTGGCCCGGATGATCGAGCGGCTGCGGCGGGTTCGGAAGGCCGACGGAATCGTGGTGGCCACGACCGTTCATGCCGCGGACGATCCGATTGCCACGCTGGCGAACGATCTTGGAGTGGGGTGTCACCGCGGGAGCGAAGAGGACGTCCTCGGCCGGGTGCTCGATGCGGCGCAGGGTGCCGGCGCTGATCTGATCGTGGAGACGACCGCCGATTGCCCGGTGATCGACCCCGGAGTGATCGACCAGCTGATCCACACATTTCTGAGCAATCAGGTCGACTACTGCTCCAACGTCCTGAGCCACACCTATCCCCGCGGCCTGGACGCCCAGGTCTTTCCGGTGGCGGTACTGGCCGACGTGGCGACCCGGACCGACGATCCCGCCGACCGGGAGCATGTCTCCCTCTACATCTACGAACATCCCGAGCGCTACCGGTTGCTCAATGTCGCCAGCGGGCTCGCCGACCGCGACGCCGAGTGGCGGCTCACCGTCGATACGCTGGAAGACTCCGTATTGATCAACGCCATTTACGGCGAGCTCTATCCCGTCAATCCGCGCTTCGGCCTGGCTGACATGCTCGACCTGCTGCACCGTCGGCCCGACCTTGCCACTCTCAACCAGCACGTCCGGCAGAAGGCCGTGCGCTAAGGCTCTCATGACGACTCTGACGCGACAACTCGATACCTGGACCTCCGAGTTCGGCCAGGCCTACACCGAGCGGAACAACCTGTCGCTCGACGACATGGATCGGACGTTTGCCGAGCAATTCGGGGTGGCAAAATCGGCGATCTATCGCGACCTCGTGGGGCCGGACCGGTTGCCAACCGGCAAGGTGCTGGAGGTCGGGTGCAATATCGGGCTCCAGCTTCGGCTCCTCGAGCGGGCCAATCCCGGCCTTGAGTACCACGGGCTCGAGCCGCAGGGCTATGCGATCGACCGGGCCCGGGAGCACGCGCCCAACATGCACTTCCATCCGGGAACCGCGTTCGCCCTTCCGTTCCCGGACGGGGCGTTCGACCTGGTGATGACTCACGGTGTTCTGATCCACATTCATCCGGGCGATCTGCCGAAGGCTTTGGCCGAAATCTGCCGGGTGAGCCGCCGGTTCGTGCTGGCCCATGAGTATTACGCGCCAACGACCGTCGAAATCAGCTATCGCGGTAAGGCGGGCCTGCTCTGGAAGACGGACTTTGCCCTCCGATACGAAGAGGTCTGTCCCGCGCTCGAGCGGGTAGAGGTGCGCTACTACCCGTACAGCGAGGCGGCCGGCGGTCCCGGGTTGAGCGACCAGGTCGTGCTGTTCGAGAAGCGGCGCACCGGATGACTCGTCGCGCGGCGGTGATCGGCTGCGGCTTCATCGGCGCCTCGCCGGTGCTGCCGGGGTCGGGCATCCAGTCCCATGCCGCGGCGTGGGCCCATCATCCAGGGGTCGACCTGGCCGGGCTTGCCGATCCCGATCCGGAACGGCTCCGCGCGGCCGCCATCCGGTGGAAGGTCACGTCGGTCTACTCGACGGCCGATGAACTCCTCGACCGGGTCAAGCCGGAGATCGTCAGCCTCTGCTCGCCCGACGCCACCCACGGCGAGATCCTCGACCGGATTCTGGACGCGCCGTCGGTGCGGGCGGTGCTGGCCGAAAAGCCGTTGGCCCTCGACCTGGCCGAGGCCGAGGCCGTGGTGGCCAAGGCGGAAGCCCGGGGAATTGTGCTGGCCGTCAATTACGTCCGGCGGTTCGCGCCGAGTCATCGAGAGCTCCGCCAATGGCTGCAGGGCGACCCGATCGGGCGGATCGAGCTGGTTCGGGGGAGCTACGTCCGGGGACTCAAGCACAACGGCACCCACTGGTTCGACCTCGCCCGGTTTCTGATCGGTGAGGTGATGGGCGTGCGGGGCTTCGGCGTGGTGGCGGAGGGTGCGTCCGACGCCACGATCGATGTGGACATGGAATTCAAAACCGGCGCCCGGGGCACGCTCCACGGTCTCCGCGAGGTGCCCTGTTCGGTGTTCGAGATGGATCTGATCGGGCCTCAGGGCCGAGTCAGGGTGATCGATTCGGGGCAGCGGTTCGAAGTGTTCAATGTCGGGCCAAGCCGGCGGTTTCACGGATTCGGGGAGTTGGTGCCGGCCATCGGACCAACCGGCGGGCTTGGAGATGTCCTGATGCATGCCGCGAAGGATCTGATCGAGGCCTTGGAGACCGGGCGCCCGCCCGCTTGCACCGGGGGCGATGCGGTGATCGCCCTGGCGCTGGCGGAACAGGCCATTGCGGACGCGCGGTCCGGGGAGGGGGCTCATGCGACTTTCGGTCGTTAGTGTCGTTGCCGATGCCGGCGGCGCGGAAGCCCTCGTGCCGGCGCTCCGACTGCTGGCCCGGCGCGGGTCGCTGGCCAGGGTGTTCGCGGGCGGTCCCGCCACCGGCCTGCTCGACCGGGCGGGAATCGACTACGCGATGGTACCGAGCGATCCCGGGCAGGCGCTGGGGGAACTCGAGCCGACGGTGGTGGTGACCGGCACCTCGTGGGGAGGCTGGGCGCCCGAGCTGGCCTTCATCGCCGCCGCCGAGGGCCTCCAGATTCCGAGCCTTTCCGTGATCGACTTCTGGGCCAATTATCTGGCCCGTTTCATCGCGCCGGACGGGGAGGTGGTGATGCCCGATCGGATCGCCGTGCCGGACGACTCGGCTCGGCTCGAGGCCATGGCGGAGGGCATCGCCAACCAGCGGTTGGTAGTCACCGGGAACCCGCACTACGAGGCGCTGCTGGCCGACTATCGTGGCTTCGATCAGGCTCAAAGAGTCTCGTTCCGGGAACGGGTTGGCGCGCCACGGAAAGCGCTGATGGTGCTGTTCGCCTCGCAGCCGATCGCGGCGCTCTACGGCGACCGGCTCGGCTACACCGAGGATCAGGTTCTCCTGGTGGTCCGCTCGGCGCTTGAGCAGGTGGCGGGGTGGCTCGGCCAT
>JAYUZK010000325.1:0-7529 GCA_043751835.1 Gemmatimonadota bacterium
TGCTCGTGCCCGCATTCGGCGCAGCGATAGACCGACCGGGGCCGGGCCATGTCAGTAGGCGGGCTCCTCGCGGGCGGAGAAGTTGTCGAACCGGGTGTATTCCCGGGTAAACCGGAGCGTGAGATCGCCGGTCGGGCCGTTCCGAGCCTTGGCCAGAATGATCTCCGCGACGCCCTTCTTGCTCTCGTCCTCGCGGTCGTAATACTCCGGCCGGTGAATGAAGATCACCACGTCGGCATCCTGCTCGATCGCGCCGGAATCCCGGAGATCGGAGAGTTGCGGCCGCCGATCGCCGCCCCGCTGCTCGGAGGCACGGGACAGTTGGGACAGCGCCATCACCGGCACTTCGAGTTCGCGAGCCAGCGCCTTCAGGGACCGGGAAATATCAGAGACTTCCTGGACCCGATTTTCAGCATATTCGGGACTCCGCATCAACTGGAGATAGTCCACGATGACGAGTCCGAGATCGGAGTCGGCCTTGAGGCGGCGCGCCTTGGACCGCATTTCGAGCAGCGTGAGCGCCGGCGTGTCGTCGATCCAGATCGGACACTGCTGCATGACGCCGGCGGCACGGGCCAGGTTCGTGAAGTCTCGATCCTTGAGCAGGCCGCGGCGGACCGACTGGCTGTCCACCCGCGCTTCGGCGCAGAGCATGCGCTGAACCAGCGCGTCCTTCGACATTTCCAGCGAAAAAATGGCCACGCCATGGCCCTCCACCGCCGCCTGGGTGGCGATGTTGAGGCAGAAGGCGGTCTTGCCCATCGAGGGACGGGCGGCCACGATCACCAGTTCGGTCTTCTGGAATCCGGATGTCATCTCATCCAAATCTGCAAAGCCGCTGGGAATTCCGGTAACCGATTTGCCGCTCTTCTGGAGCGATTCTATGCGCTCCATCGTCGGCCACAGCATTTCCTTGATCCGGATGAAGCCCTCGGCGCGCCGCTCCTGGGCGATCCGGAAGATCCGGGCTTCCGCGTGATCGACCAGTTCGCCGGTCGACAACCGCGCTTCGTAGGCTTCGGTGACGGTCTGGGTCGAAGCGCTGATCAGCCGGCGGAGGATGTTCTTGTCCTTGACGATCCTCGCATGGTGCTCGAGGTTGGCCGCCGTGGCGACGGCATCCACCACCTCGGCCAGATACTCCATCCCCCCGACCAGCTCGAGCTCGTTCCGGCGGGACAACTCGTCCCGAAGGGTGACGTGATCGATCACCACCCGTTGTTCCGTGAGAGCCACCATGGCGCGGAACAGCCGGCGGTGGGCTTCCTTGTAGAACATCGAATGATCGACCAACTCGGCCGCGCGGAGCGCAGCGTCCTGGTCGAGGATCATCGCGCCGAGGACCGCCTGCTCGGCTTCCTGGCTCCACGGAGCACCGCGGAGCGTCTGCTCAACGGTCAACAAGCTGTCGGGCGATCCGGACGTCATCCCAGGTGGGCTTCTTCCAATTCGGGTTGCGGAGCAGCGCCGCCGGGTGGTAGGTGACCACCAGCGGCGTGCCATGATAAGAATGCACCTTTCCCCTCAAGTCGGCCAGAGACCGCTTGGCGCTCAGCAGCGCCTCGGCGGCTGTGGCCCCAAGAGCCAGGATTACCTTGGGACGAACCAGGCGAAGCTGGGCCGCGAGATAAGGCGAGCAGGCGGCCATCTCGTCCGGCAGCGGCTTCCGGTTCTGTGGCGGCCGGCATTTCACCACATTGCAGATGAAGACCTGGTCCCGGGTGAACCCGATCGCCGTCAGAATATCGGTCAGCAACTCACCCGCCCGGCCCACGAAGGGCCGCCCGGTTTGGTCCTCGGTCTGGCCCGGGCCTTCACCGACGAGCAGGAGTTGGGCCCTTGAGTTGCCCTCACCCGGGACGACTTTGGTACGCCCTTGGCACAGAAAGCACTTGGTGCAGCCACCGATCGCCTCGGCCACTTCGCCCAGCGAGGACCAGGCCGGCGCCGGATCGGGCCCCGGGCCTGTCGGCGCGACGATCGTCAGGCCGGCCTCGGGAATCGGTGGCGCGCCGATCCGCCAGTCCTTTGCGGGCCGGCTGGCAGCAGCCGGTTCAGCCCGTGGCACCGGCGATCGGGTCTTCCCTTCCATCAGGACCTCGTTTCCGCCCAGCTCGGCCTGCTGGCGAAGATAGCGGCGGGCCAGCTCATCCAAGCCGAGCCTCGATCCGGTCAAGGATGGCCTCGGCAACCATCGCCTTGGACTGAAGCGGGACCTCGGTTCGTTGCCCCCCGGCTTCTATAATCACCACGCGGTTGGTGTCCACCTCGAATCCCGCCCCGGGCTCCATCGCGTCGTTCGCGACGATCAGGTCGAGTCCCTTCCTCACCAGCTTGGCCGCCGCCCTCTCGACCACCTCTCCGGTCTCGAGCGCAAAACCGACGATGACCGCGCCCGGCCTCCGAAAAGCCCGCGTTCCGGCCAGAATGTCGGGGGTGGGCTCAAGCCCGATCGTAAACGCGCCGTCCTGGCGGGGCCGCTTCCGGTCGGCCACCTCCACCGGGCGATAGTCGGCCGGGGCCGCCGCCATGATCAGGACGTCGGCGGCGGGAAGGGCAGTTCGAACGGCCTGGTCCAGCTCGGCGATGGTCTCGATCCGCTCCACCGCAACCCCGACCGGAATCGGCTCGGCCGACGGCCCGGTGATGAGCACCACGTCGGCTCCGCGGTACCAGGCTGCCTGGGCCAGGCGGAATCCCATCTTGCCACTGGACGGGTTGGTGAACATCCGGACCGGATCGAGACGTTCACGGGTGGGCCCGGCCGTCACGACGACACGCCGACCCTGGAGTCGGGACGGGCGCGGCAGGCACCGGCAAGCGTGGTGAAGAATCGTCTCCGGTTCGCTCATCCGCCCAGGCCGGTCCGAGGGCCCTTCAGCCAGCGATCCGCACTCAGGGCCGACGAAGGCGAAGCGCCGCTCCACCAGCACCGCGAGGTTCGCCTGGGTCGCGGCGGCCTCGAACATCTCGTCGTTCATGGCCGGAGCCAACAGCGCCGGCGCCGTTCGGGCCAGCATCATGGCAGAGAGAAAGTCGTCAGCCAGGCCGTGAGCGAGTCGGGCGAGGAAATCCGCGGTGGCGGGCGCCACGATGATCAGGTCGGCCCGCTGGCCAAGGCGAACGTGGGCCAGCGCGCGGTCGGACTCCCACAACGAAGTGAGCACCGCTCGGCCTGACAGGGCTTCGAACACCATCGGGCGGACGAATTCGGTCGCCGCCCGGGTCATGACGACGTCGACCTCGGCTCCGGCTTCCACCAGGCGGCGGACGAGGTGGCAAGTCTTGTAACTCGCGATCCCACCCGTCACGCCGACCACGACGTGACGGCCGGCCCACATGGTCAGACCTCGGGCCGACGGCGGCGGAGTTCCCGGAAGGTCAGTTCCCCCGCGGCCAGTTTTCGGAGCGCGAGCGTGGTGAGCTTCTTGTAGTGTTGACTCTGCTCGAGCTGCACCTGCCGTTCCCTCGGCAACTCGTTGACCATCCGGGCAAAACGGGCGGCGACCAGAATGCTTCGGTACTTGGTGCCGGCGTGCTTGGCAGCGTCGGTCGGGGTGATGATTTCCATGATTTCTCCCAGGTCAGGCCGCGTCCACCGGACGGGGCGTTTCGGCGGCCGCAGCGAGACCGCGCTGCAAATCCGCCAGGACTACATCCAGATTGGCCAGTCGGCCCGGCCGCTTCGACTCGACGTCGAGAATCGCCGCCACGTTCGCTACCGCATCGACCAGATCGTCGTTCACGACGACGAAATCGTACCGGTCGGCCATCGTAAGCTCCCGGCTCGCAATCGCGAACCGTCGACGCAGGGCGCCATCGTCCTCGGTCTTCCGGTTCCGGAGCCGCTGCACCAGTTCCCCGGCCGAGGGGGGCAGCACGAACACATGCACGGCGTTCGGGAACCTGGCCCGCAACTGCTCGGCCCCCTGCACCTCAATGTCGAGCACGACATGGCGTCCCGTGCCAAGCCCCGTTTCCACCTCGGACCGGAGCGTTCCGTAGAGGTTGCCGCCGTATTCGGCCCACTCCAGGAACTCGCCGCCGGACACCCGGCCCTCAAACCCGGCCCGCGAGAGGAAATAGTAGTGCTGCCCGTCGACTTCACCCTCGCGCCGGTCCCGGGTCGTCGCCGAAATCGAGTAGACCACGTCGTCCCGTCCGGCCAAGAGGTGCCGCGCGATAGTGGATTTGCCGCCGCCCGAGGGCGACGACAGCACCAGCAAGAACGGCTTCACTCTAAGTTCTCGAGCTGTTCCCGGAATCGCTCCAGCTCCCCTTTCATCTCGACCACCGTGTGTTGCATGGCGTGGTCATTTGCCTTCGAGCCGATGGTGTTCACTTCGCGGCCCATCTCCTGGGCCAGGAACCCCAACTGCTTCCCAACCGGCCGGTCCGACGCCAGCAACGCCAGCGCCGCTTCAAGATGGGCGCCCAGCCGAACGATCTCTTCCGTGATATCGAGGCGGTCGGCAATGAAGGCCAGTTCCTGGGCCAACCGCTGCTCGTCAACCGACCTCCCGTCGAGCAGCAGCGCCACCTGCGCCCGAAGCCGATCCCGTTCGCGTGGCAATCGCTCCGGTGCCCGGGCCGCCACATCCGCCAGGTGGCTTCGGACCGAGCCCAGCCGGCCGGTCAGCTCGGTGCCTAACGCCTGGCCCTCGCGTCGGCGGGTCTCCCGGAGGGCGGCCACGGCCGCCCCGAGTACTGCCTCCACCTCGGTCCAGAGCACCGCCGGTGCCCCATCCGTGTCGGTGCTGAACACTTCCGGCTGCCGGACCAGCAGGTCGAGTGTGACCGCGCCTTCGAGACCAGCAAGGGACTCGAGCGCCCGAAGCCGCGCCAGCGCCTCGCGGACGCCGTCCGGGTTGAGCCGAAGCCCTCCGGTCGGGCCCGACGACGCTTCCAGCCACCGAACCGAAACCGAGAAGTGGCCGCGCTCGGCGTCACGCCGGAGCCGCTCCCGGATGTCCCCCTCGAACGGCGCCACGTCCGCCGGCGCCTTGAGGGCGAGGCTGAGGTAGCGGTGATTGACCGACTTGACCTCAACCCGGAGGATCCCGCCGGCGACGGAACCTTCCGCCGCCCCGAATCCAGTCATGCTGTTCGGCACCGTTCACTCGATCCCGGAGAGCCCGGCAAAATAGCCTTCCGAGGCCCCCGCTGGTAGACCCAATCAGTTGGCGAATTCCCACCGGACGCCGAAGCTGCTGGCCAGGCGAAGCAGCGGCAGGTCGGGCAGATAGCCCTGCCGCGACGCCTGGAAATTGACCCGATCGTAGTACGCCACGAACGAACCGATCTTGAACTGGATCTGCGCCCTGAAAAACGTGGCGCCCTGGAGTGGAATTGGCGCCCCGGTCCGGTCCCGGCCGAGCACCCCGGTTCCCCAGCTCTCCATGCTTCCCTGCAGCTTCAAGGCAAAGATGCCGCTTCGAAACGTCGGGAGAAACTTGCTCTGGATCGTTGCGTTGACGATGGAATGGGTCGGCGCCTGCCCTTCCGGTTTCGCCCCGATCGGGTTGCTGTACCACCCGTCGAGCACGAACCACTGCTTCGGCGCAAGCCGGGCCGACACCGTGATCCAGCGGGTCGACCCGCTCGGCCCGATCGTGTCGATGGTCCGGTAGGTCGAGAAGACCTCCGGCCGAAACCCGCCCGTGCGCCAGTACCCGACCTCGGCCGCCGCCCGGGGTCCCCCGATCGAGGCCAAGGCACCCACATCGGTCGACCCGACCGCTTCGGCGTCGAGCCGCGCGGGGGTGGCGACCCAGGTCCCGGTCCTGGCCATCGCGGTGGCGCGAATGCCTAACGGCAGCAGGAAACCGGCTCGCCCGGTGAGCCACCGGCTGGTTCGGCTGCCATCGTGCTGCTGGTACACCGCCTCGACCGACGCCGCCAACCGGCCGGCCGGCGCAGCGGCGGCGCTGGCCCTCACCTCGAGCGGAGTCCACCGGGTCCGATACCAGACCTGGGCCTCCGCGGTGGCCGTCCTGCGGCGGAAGGAGGCCTGGCCGCCGAGCTGGGTCACCGACTGGTCGAGGTACCGGACGTGACCGTCCGGGCTGGCCAGCGCCAACGTGGTGGTGTCCTCCCGCCACGAGCTCGATCCGGCCAGCAGGGCAGCACGGAAACCGGTACCGTCCCGGCGTGGCTGGTAGACCACGCTCGCCATCAGGTCCGATCGCTTGCCGGACAGCCCCTGAATCAGCGTGTCGCTAGAAGTGGTGATCCTGCCGTCGGCGCCGACCGTCAACACCGGATCACGGCGAGGGCCGGCCCGGAACACCTGAACCATCGCTTGCAGCGGACCCGCCGGCGCGTAGCTGGCCTGCAACCAGGTTTGGGTGTTGTGATAGCCCCCTTGATCACCGCTTCGGAGCGGCACGGCGAGATACTCGCCCGCGATCACGTAGCCGAAGCCGTTCGAGGCCCGCTTTTCCAGCGACCCGATATAGCGGGCGATCTGGAAGTCGCCGCTGGCAACCCCGACCCGGGTCCGCGGCGGGAGCCGATCGTGGCGGCGGGAGAACAGATGGACCCGCAGTTGGCCTGGAAGCCGCTCGACTTCGACCCGGTCGAAGAAACTGAGCGGCAGCACCGACGGATCCACCCCGAGGCTGTCGGGTCCGAGCGCCCGGAGCGGCATCCCGTCCACGAGAAACTCGGCCGAAGCGGTGGTCCGGCCCTGATAGTTGATCGGTTCCGGCCGGCCGACCCAGCCGCCGCGCCAGACGAAGACACCGGGCACCTTGCTCAGCAGATCCGACAGGGTTTCGGCGTTGTGCCACTCGATCGAGTCGCGATCGAACACCATCCGCGACAAGGCCGGGAGCAGCGCCGGGCGGCCAAGGCGCGGGAACACCGGGACCCGGTTCCGTCCCTCTTCGTAGCTCTTGATGAAGAGAGCCGAGTAGTCAGTAGAGGCGGTATCGGCACGGACGCTGTCGGCCCGAACACTGTCGGCCCGGGTCGAGTCGGGCCGCTGGGCCGCCAACGGTCCGGCCAGCAACGCAAGAAGCAGCAACGGCGGGAATGGGTGCCTCATGGTGTCTTGGCGGGCACCGGCGGCTCCACCACGAAATGACCGGTATTCGGAGCCTCGTCACCGTTGGGCCGCCGATCCCGGCCACCGGTTTCGACCGTGAGGGAGAACTTGTTGTCGTTGTCCTGCCCGCGGACCAGCAGATTCCGGGGAATCTTCACTTCGAACGCGCTCCCGCCCCAGGTGCCGGACAGCAACGTGATCTTGCCGGCGGCGAGGTTGACCAGCGCGACCCGCCCGGAGCCGTTGTCCCGGAGATCAACGAACGCGTCGACGCCAATGTCGCGATTCGGCCTCCCGGTATTGTTGTTTTGGTCGAGATCGAAGTCGATGAAACCGTCGAGGGCGTCCGCCCCACCGTCGCTCCAGCGACTCACCGACCCGGCAAACTCGAGCCGGACCGTCACCTGATCCCGGGCGACCGTACCGGCAACGGTCAGAAGATCAGGGGCCGGGACCCCCCGCGGATTGGCGGTGGCGATCG
>JAYUZK010000326.1:0-5553 GCA_043751835.1 Gemmatimonadota bacterium
TCGGGGCTTCGGCCTTCGCGCAAGCCATCATGGCCAGTGCGGCAAGCGGCAACATGCGAACAAATCCGGACATCATCGCTTCTCCGTCTGGAAGTCGCGCTCGACCTGCCCGTCCCGGAGGTGGACCTGGCGGCGGGCGTGCGCGGCGATATCGAGTTCGTGGGTGACCAGCAGGATGGTCTGGCCTTCGTTGTGCAACTGCTCGAACAGCGCGAGAATTTCCGCGCTGGTCTTCGAATCCAGGTTACCCGTGGGTTCGTCGGCCAGGATCAGGCTGGGGGTGTTGACCAGGGCGCGGGCGATGGCCACGCGCTGACGCTGACCGCCGGAGAGTTCGTTCGGCCGGTGGCTCATTCGGTCACCAAGGCCGACCCGGCCCAGCGCCTGTTGGGCCGCCGCCCGCCGCTCCTTCCCGCCAACCCCGGCGTACACCATCGGCAGCTCGACGTTCTGGAGCGCCGTGGCCCGCGGCAGCAGGTTGAAGGTCTGGAAGACGAACCCGATCTCCTTGTTCCGGATCCGGGCCAGCTGGTCATCACCCAATTCCGAAACCCGATAGCCGTTGAGCCAGTATTCCCCGGCCGACGGCGTGTCGAGGCAGCCGATCAGGTTCATCAAGGTGGATTTGCCGGAACCCGACGGCCCCATGATCGCGACGAATTCGTTGCGGCGGATCGTGAGATCGACCCCCCGGAGGGCGTGGACGGTCTCGCTCCCCATGACGTATTCGCGTTCGAGCTGGCGGACCACGATGATCGCATCGCGCGGGACGTCGGGCGGCAGCAGCGCCATCCGCTCCGCCGTGACCTCAATGCCGGGAGTCGTTGTCATAGCTGTCGTCCGATCAGTGCCTGGATTTGGGCCTTGGCGCGAAGGTAGTCGAACCGGGCGGTCACCCCGTCCACCTCTGCCTGGGTGAGCGATTCCTGGGATGTCAGGACGTCGACGATGGTGGCGACGCCGATCCGGTACCGCTCCTGCTGGACCCGAAGGTCCTCGGTCCCGGCGGCCAGGCTGGTCTGGGTGATCCCGATCCGGACCTGGGCCGCGTCGAGTTCAGCCAGCCGAGTGGTCAGGCTGGCCAGAACCTGTCGCCGGGCCTCCCGGGCGGTGGCCTCGGCGACGTCCGTGGCGGTCCGCTGGTTCACAATGTTCTGTTCCCGGGTGAATCGGCTGAACACCGCCCAGTTGACCGTGAGGCTGGCCTGGCGGGTGTTCGAAAACTTGAGGCCCGTCGTCGTGGGCGACGCGTCGCTGCCGTTGATCGAGGCGTTGCCTCCCACCGTCAGGGTCGGCCAGTAACCGGCCCGCGCGACGCCGATCGCCGCGCGGGCCGACCGGGCCGCCGCCTCGGCGCTCTGGACCTGGGGCGACCGGTTGAGCGCCTCGACCCGTAGAGCTACGGTATCCAGCGGGGCAGCCAGGCGGTAGAAGCTCGAATCATCGATGGCAGTCACCGCGCCCTCGGCCCCCACGAGACGCCCGAGATTCGCCTCGGCGGTCGTGAGCTGGGTCTGGGCGTTGATCACCTGGATCCGGGCATTGCCGAGGGTGACGAGCGAGCGAAGAGAATCGGAGCGAATCGCCGCGCCGGCCTTGAGCCGCGCGATCGATACCTTGAGCTGTTCGTCGGCCCGCCGGACGCTCGCGGCCCGCACTCGGACCAGCTGGAGGGCGGCCAGGACGTCGAAGAATTGATTGGTGGTGACCAATTGCTGCTGATACCGGGCGTCCTCAAGGCTCTCGAGAGCTGACTCCCGATTCGCGCCGGCCGCCTTCGATTCCGCGCTCCGCCGGAATCCGTCGAACACCTCAAACGACGTGGTCACACTGTTGCTGAGGCTGTTGGTGGTCCCGCTCACCAACTGACCGGTTTGATCCGTTCGTTGCTGGCCGGAAAAGAGGTTGGCGGCGGAACTTCGGACGTTCAAGTCGGGCAGATACGCCCCCCGCGCCGACCGAACCCGGGCGTCGGCGGTCTTCACGACTCCCTGCGCCTGGATCACCCGGGGCTGGGCCCGTTCGGCCCGCTCGATCGCGTCGACCAGCGTCACCGCCGGCTTGGTCGATTGGGCGGTGACAGGTCCGGCCAGCAGGAAGATCCCGAGGCCGAGAATCCATGATCTACTTGCCATGCGCGGCGTCCCGAGCCCGATGAATGCTGTCCCGACGGGCGATCAGCCGATCGTACTTGGCGGCCTGGGCCGGAGTGAGTACCGCCCGAATCTCGTGGCGGACGATTTTTCGCTCCGCATCGAATTGGGGACGCACGATCTGCCAGATCGAGTCCATCGCGGGCTCGTGCCGCCGGAGAATATCGCCGACCACCTGCTGCTCGTCGGCCGACAAACCGAGCTCGACCTTCAGCATGGTGACGTACCCCTCTGGTCCGCCATCTCGGGAGCCCTCCGAGCGAGAGCCTCGCTCCGCCAGCATGGTGGCGGCGCCACCGACCAGACCGCCCAGCGCGAACGCCAGGGCCAGCAACCGGATGGCCGCCGAACGGGATTTGATCATCGTTCCTCCAACACGGTGTAGATCACCTGCGTTTCTCCAAGCCGCGAGACATCGAGCATCGCTACCGACACCGGGGTCGTGGCCGCGACCGGATCGATCCGGTCGCGCCAGTTCTGCCAGAGCGTCAGACCGAGAACGAATCCGGCCACGAGGGCCGCCACCAGCACGCTCGGCCGCGCCCACTCGGCCAGCACATCCCACTGCGATCGCCGGCTCGGCAACCCGACCAGCGCCGTCCCGAGCCGCGCCAGATAGGCGCTGGGATCGGGCCCGTCGAACACCTCGGCCATCAGATCGCCCAGCTGATGATCCCGTTCGGGATCGAACGCCGAATGTTCCGTCATGCCGATGCCTCCATCAGAGAGGCGAGCGTCTTCCGAAGCGCCCGCCGTGCGTGAAACACATAGGATCGGACCGTCCCCTCGGGCACCTGCAGAATGGCGGCGATTTCCGCGTGACTGTATCCCTCACCGTCAAACAACGTCACCGCCACGCGCTGCCGCTCGGGCAGCCCCCGCATCGCGCCCGCGATCCGACCGCGAAGCAGCGCCCGGTCAGTCATTGCCTCCGGACTCGGCGTCTGGCTCGGCACCATCTCGTCGAGCGGCTCGCCGTCCCGAAGTTTCCGGCGCCGCAACCGATCGAGCGCCTGATTGGCCACGATCCGCAGGAACCAGGGGCGGAAGGCCCGGGCCGGGTCGAACCGTTCGATCGCTTGCCAACTGGCGAGAGCCGCTTCCTGCACCGCGTCCTCGGATTCATCCCAGTTCCCCAGAATTCCGTGCGCGACCCGCCGGGCCACGAGCGCGTAGGCCATCACCAGGCGGCCATAGGCGTCGGCGTCCCCCTTCTGAGCAGCTATCGCAAGATCGGGTTCGGTCACGAGGCTAGTACGCGGGGTGAGGGGCAGCCGTTGAGGAATGGTCACGATCCTCGTTCGGCCATGTCGCGGCGACGCCTGAGGACCTCGGCCAGACTGATCAGGGAGAGCCAAATACTTATCAGGCCGAAGATTACGCCCATGATCCGAGGTACGAAGAAAAACAGGACCCCCACCACGGCCAAGACCGCGGCGAGCGGGCCGAAGACGGCCAGCCGGGCCCCCGCTACCAGCGTTCGGACCGCGAGCACCGACCGGCGGCCGCGCTCCCCGAGCCCGCGGTGGTGCCGGGGCCCGGCATCCTCAGGCAGGCCGAACCCGAGGGCAGGGGGCAGGACACGCCGGAGCCGGGGTGGGGCCCGTAATGGCCGGACGGTCACCTCGGCACTATGGTCGAGATCACGCCGAAACTGGGCTTCCATCTGTTCGGCCAAGGCGTCATCCTCGACCAGGACGTCGAGTTCGTAGTTGTCAACCAGACTCGAATGATTGAGGTTGCTCGACCCGACCCGGACCCAATGACCGTCCGCCACCACGGTCTTGGCGTGGAGCATGGGCCCCTGCCACTCGAAGATCCTGACCCCCGACCGGAGCAGTTCACGGTAGCCAAACCGGGTCAGATTCCGGATCAGCGGAAGATCGCTGGTGCCGGGCACCAGAAGCCGCACATCCACGCCCTCGCGGGCGGCGTCGACCAGGTATCGGAAAAGCCGTCGCGGCGCCACGAGATAGGCGTCGGTGATCCAGACCCGGCTCGCGGCGGTCGCGAGGAGCAACTCCGACGCCCGGTAGGCACGCTCCTGGGCCGGCTCGCCGGCGAGCACCCGGACGGCGGCCAGGCCCTCGGCGGATACATCGCCCGCCAGTTCGCCGACAGGTAGCGACTTTCCGTCGGCGGCCCAGGTCCGGTGAAAGGCCTGGTCCAGCGCCGCGGCCGCCGGCCCCTCAACCAGCAAGGCTGAATCCCGCCACGGAAGCCGGCCACGGGCCGGGTCACCGGCCCATTCGTCGCCGATGCAGATCCCGCCCAGGACGGCCCGTCGACCATCGGCAACGATCAGCTTCCGGTGGTTCCGGCTCACTGCGGTGGAGAAGTCGAACAGACCGGGGCGGTGAAACTGCTTGACGGTGATTCCGGCGGCCCCCAGCCGGCCCCAGAATCCGACCGGGGTACCCAGGGATCCGAGCCAGTCGGTGGAAACGCTGACGGCAATGCCATCCCGGGCCCGGTCGATCAGGGCATCGGCAAATCGGCCGCCCGTGCGGTCGGCCCGGAAGATGTAATTGTCGAGGTGGATCCACCGCTCGGCCCGGGCGATCAGGTCAAGCATGGCGTCGAACGCCATTGGTCCGTCGAGCAGGAGGCCGACTCGGTTGCCGGGAATGGGCCGGCCACCGGCAGCCCGGTCGATCGCCCGCTCGAGGGCGTCCGCCGCCAAGGGATGGAGGCGGCCGGGCAGGGTCATGGGGACCCGAGGCCGAGCAACCGCTCGTGAGGCCGAAGCGCCTCGAGCACGAACTGAATGTGCCCGTCCAGCGGGACGCCGAGTTCCCCGACGCCCTTGTAGATATCGTCCCGGTTCACCCCCCGGGCGAAAGCCTTGTCCTTGAGTTTCTTCTTGACGCTGGGCACTTCGAGATCGGCGAGCGACCGCGAGGGCCGCACCAACGCGCAGGCAACCAGAAATCCGGACAGTTCATCGACGGCGAACAACGCGCTGGCAAGCGGCGTCGTCCGCGGCACGCCGGTGAACTCGGCGTGGCCGAGAATGGCCTGCCGGACGTCGTCCGGCACACCGCGGGCCGCCAGAATCCGGACCCCCTCCGATGGATGTTCCTCGGTGGCCGAGCGGCCGGCGTTGGGAAACCGCTCATAGTCGAAATCGTGGAGCAGCCCGGTTGTGCCCCAGTAGTCGGGATCGCCACCGACCTTGCCGGCCATCGCTCGCATCACGATTTCGACCGCGTACATGTGCTTCCGGAGCGCCTCAGACGGCGTGTACTTGTGCATCAACTCCAGTGCTTCGGCGCGGGTCAGCATCCAGGGCTCCTAAGGAAGCTCTGCACAGGGCGGGTGAGCCGCCGAATCCATTGAGACACACGCGTTCGGTCGGTGCGGTCGGCGGCATCGGCCGCCCACTGGGCTCGATCGCTCA
>JAYUZK010000327.1:0-3624 GCA_043751835.1 Gemmatimonadota bacterium
CGTCGGCATCGGGCGGCGGCTGGAGTCCCACTTTGCAGCGAAGCTCACGAATCTTGCCGTCCCGCCCCTCGTTCAGCGCCGCCAGAATCCGGGGCGCCATCAGCGACAACTCCATCGCCCATGGGGACGACTTGACCCGGACCCAGAGAATGCCGTCTGCCGAGACCGCCTCGGCCTGGGCGTTGGTCGCCACCCGTTCGCCCACGATGACGGCCCAGCGTTCCACGGCGCTTGCGAGGTCGAGTCTGGGCGCGAGCCGGGTCCGGGCGAGGTAGGCCTCGACCAGATCGCCTAACGGTGTCGGGCGGCGGTTGTCCCGCTTCTTCATGCGGGTCATGCGGCGCGCGGGGCCTTGCGGTGGGTCACCTCGCCCCGGAGCACGTCGAAGACGGGCAGGTGGAGCGCGGCCGGCAGCTCGTCCGGGCGGGGTGCCGTGACGAGGACCTGGCATCCCGGAGCGGCGAGCAGGCGCTCGGCCAGCCGATCCTGGCGACTCCGGTCAAGCTCGGCAAAGACGTCGTCGAGCAGGAGCGCGGGAGGCGTCCCGTGGGCGTCGCGCAAGGTGTCCCATTCCACCAGCTTGAGCGCGATCGCGGCGGTCCGGTGCTGGCCGCTCGAGCCGGTGACCCGAAGCGGGGTGTCGGCCAGGCGGAGGGTGAGATCGTCGCGATGGGGGCCCACGCTCGTGGCGCCGGTCGCCAGGTCGCGGCCTCGGGCGTCGGCCAGCGCGGCGGGCCAGGCGCCCGGATCGACCAGGTCGGGTCGGCCCCGATAGGCGAGCCCCACGTCGATCGGCTCGCCTAACGCGGCGCAGGTTGCCCGCCAGGCCGGCCCGCACCGGTCGACCCAGTGGAGCCGGGCCTCGATCACCGGCGCGCCGAAGCGGGCCACCAAGGGGTCGAACGCCAGCGCCGTCGCCGCGTCGCCCTTCCGGAGCGCGGCGTTCCGCTGGTCGACGGCGGCCCGGTACTGACGCAGGTTCCTGAGGTATTGGGGGTCGGACAGCGCGAGGACCCGGTCGAGGAACTGACGCCGCTCCGATGCCCCGCCCGCGATCAGCGCCACATCGCTCGGGAGAAACGCCACCGCGAGCCAGATTCCCAGCGCCTCGGTGAGCCGCGGCGATTCCGCCCCGTCGACGGCCACTCGCTTCCGCCGGCCCGCGGCGAGGAACGTGGCTTCGATCGAGCGCGGGCCGGTCGGATCGGCGAGGTCGAGGCGAACCCGGAACCCCGTTTCCCCATGCCGAATGAGTTCGGTATCCTTGGCCGACCGGAGACTCCGGAAGAGGACCGGGTAGTAGATCGCCTCCAGCAGGTTGGTCTTGCCCTGGCCGTTCGGGCCCAGAAACACCGCGCCTTCGCCGGGAAGGGCGAGCGTCAGGTGCCCGATGTTTCGGAACCCGGTGACGTAGACCTGCCGCGCTTCCATGACCGCCTACTTGCCTTCGAACCTGGGCGGCCGTTTTTCCAGGAACGCCGACGTCCCTTCCGCGGCGTCGGCGGTCTGGAACAGCATCGCGAACATCGCCGACTCGAGAGCGAGGGCATCGTCCATCTGGAGGTTCTCCTGGAGATTGACCAGGTCGATGCAGGTGGCCACGGCGAGCGGCGCATTCGCCATGATGGACCGGAGCAGTCTTTCCGCCTCGGCCAGCAGCTGATCGGCCGGGAAGACGTGGTTCACCAGTCCGATTCGATGGGCCTCGCGGGCGTCGATCATGCCGCCGGTGGTGAGCAACTCGATCGCCCGGCCCTTGCCGACCAGCCGGGCCAGTCGGATGGTGCCGCCGTATCCCGGTGGGATGCCGAGCTTGACCTCGGGCTGTCCGAATCTGGCGTTCTCGCTCGCGACCCGGATATGGCAGGCCATCGCGAGCTCGCATCCGCCGCCCAGGGCAAAGCCGTTGACCGCCGCGATGTAGGGCTTGGTGCTCCGTTCGATGCTCCGGAAGATTCCCGAACCCTTGGCCGAGAACCGGCGGGCCTCCGTCCCCTGAAGGTTCTGGAACCCGCTGATATCGGCCCCGGCCACGAATGACTTGGGGCCCGATCCGGTGATGATGGCGGCCCGGACATCGCCCGAGGCCCGGACCTGGTCCGCCGCGGTGCCGAGATCGGCGATGACCTGGGCGTTCAGGGCGTTGAGTTTGTCGGGGCGGTTGACGGTAATGAAGGCGATCCCGTCGCGCACATCGTAGAGCAGAGTCGAGTAGGTCATTGATGGGTTCGGATCTGTCGTGGGGGGTGAAACTGCCTCGGGGAAGGTACTCAATTCGGGCGGGGACTTCACCCGGGTCAGGTCGCCGTTCCGGTGCAACGGTCGGCTCATCTGGGAACCACGGCGGAGAGGCTTCCCGGCGAGGGTCCGGAAATCCGCCAGGCTCGGATGGGGGGGACGCCGGGCCGTGGGCGCGGGTCTTCAGTGGGTCCCGAGTCAGGCTATCTTTGCGGCATGAACGCCGGAACCAAGTTCGCCATCGGAGCGGTGGTCATCGTCGCCGCCATCGTGTTCCTGATCTACTCGGGCGTGCGCCAGACGGGCGTGTACTTTCTCAGCCCGACTGAACTCGTCCAACGAACCCAGATCGATCCCTCGTTCCACGACGTCGGCCTCAAGGTCGGCGCCAAGGTGGTCCGCGGCTCGATCAAGCGCGATCCGGCCAACCAACGGATCGATTTCGAGGTGTCCGACAGTGCCGCCCATTTCCCGGTGACGTACCAGGGCATCGTGCCGGATACCTTCACCGACGCCAGCGAGATCGAAGTGATCATGTCCGGCAAGCTCGGTCGCGATGGGGTCTTCCATGCGACCGAGGTACTGGCCAAGTGCGGTTCCCGGTACGAGTCCGAAATCAAGAAACTGAACAGCCAGAAGCAGACCTGATCCTGGTCAATTGAAGCTCAAGCCGCCGTTCCGATTGGAACGGCGGCTTTCGTACAACAGGAGGCGCCGTGTCCGCATCATGGCTGGACCGACATCGGCTGGGCGTGATGGCCGTGAGCCTGGCAGTCGCCGGTCCCGACGTGCTGGACGGGCTGCGGGCCTTTCTTCAGCGCGAGCGCCTCACCGCCGGCGCCCGGGCCAGAGCCCTCCGATTCTACTTGGTCGCGTTCCTGATCTCGGGGCGGTGATGGCGTAGTATTACTGGATCGGTGGTCGCCACGGGACGCCCGAGCAGTTGGCGTTCCGGGATGCCAGCCTCGGCACCGCGCCACTCGGCGTTGCGGCCTGGATCCTGGTGAGCCACTTTCTCGACGAAGGTGGAACCCTGGAGGAAATGGGCTGGCGGGGCTTTGCGCTCCCGACACTGCTCGAGCGGTTCGGTTCGCCGCTCCGGGCCAGCCGTTGCTCCCGTTCCTTCGTGGGCAGTCGATCTTCCTTCTCCTCACCATCAGTCGTTCCGTTCTCCGTACCTTCGGGTTCCTCGAGACCGGGGGCAGTGTGCTCCCCGCCATCATCATCCACGGCGGCAGTAACGTCTGGAGCAAGGCCCTGGCAGGATCCTCGGACGATCGTGGTCGCGGTACTGGCGGCCGTTGCTGTGGCGAGGGGACGGCTCGGGAAAGCGGAGCGGGTGGAGGGGCGGGCAAGCCCCCGCCCCAACACCCCCGCCGCTTTCCC
>JAYUZK010000328.1:0-3631 GCA_043751835.1 Gemmatimonadota bacterium
ATGGCGGCCGATCCGTTGATTCTCCTGATCGAGGACGAGGCGCCGATGCGGCGGTTCCTCAGGGCCGCGTTAGGCACCCACCCCTACCGGCTGATCGAGGCCGAGACGATGCGGGCCGGCCTGGCGATGGCGGCGAGCCACGCGCCGGACGTGATCCTGCTCGATCTTGGCCTGCCCGACGCCGACGGGATCGACGCCACGGCCCGGATTCGGGAATGGTCAACCATTCCCATCATCGTGCTCTCGGCCCGGGGGCGCGAAGGTGACAAAGTGGCGGCGCTCGACGCCGGGGCCGACGACTACCTCACCAAGCCATTCAGCGTTGGCGAGCTGCTGGCCAGGATCCGGGTGGCGCTCCGCCACGCCACCGCCACCGGTAAACCGGACCCGGCCGTGGTCGTGGGACCGCTCCGAATCGACCTCGGCAGCCGGATCGTGACGGTGAACGGTGCAGAGGTTCACCTCACGCCCACCGAGTACAAGCTCCTCGCGGCCCTGGCGCGCTTTGCGGGCCGGGTCATGACCCACCGGCAGCTGGTGAAGGAGGTCTGGGGCCGGCATACGATCACCGCGACCCAGGCGCTCCGGGTCCACATGAACCAGATTCGCCACAAGATCGAGGCCGATCCGGCTCGGCCAACCCTGATCACCACCGAGCCGGGCGTCGGGTACCGGATGAAAGAACCCCAGAGCGACCAATAGGGGAACTGGATGGATTGACTGCTCAGACTACTGAACGGTGATGCTCCCAACCATCCCGGAATGGTTCCGGCAGTGGTAGGCGAACGTTCCGGCCGTCGGAAACACCCTCAGGAACGTTGTCCCAGCCGAGAGGTCCCCGTCGAAGGCGTTGCCCAGGTCGGCGGTGACCGTATGATTGTTGGAACCATTGTTCTGCCAGCAAACCGACTGGCCATGGGTGACCGTGGCGCTGGCCGGCGCAAAGCTGTTGGAACTCGCCGCCGCGATGTTGGCGGCCGCTCCGCTCGCGCCGCAGGTCTTGCTCGGACTCGTCGAGCTGCTGCAGCCGATTGCAGTCAACACCGCACCGACTGCACCGATTATCAAGGCCAGCCGACCTGACATAGGCTTCTCCAGACTTGAGATGGGGTTCGAGCGTCCACAACGGTAATGGAGACGCACTCCCCGGCGCCACAAGACACACCGTCGGGGGCCACTGGCCCGATTCGGCGCCGGGCCGTATCCTCCAGTACCATTTGACCAAGGTGTCCCATCAGAACTCCGCAACTCACGGCCCTCGGCCTGTCGATCACGCTGGCCCTCTCATCCTGTGGCCCGAAGGCCGCGGCACCACCGCCCGCGGCCCAGTTGCCGCCAGCCAACGGCGCGGTGACCAATCACGTCGTGGTGGTCTCGATCGACGGGCTCCGACCCGACGCGATCGCCGAAGCGCATGCCGCCACCCTCGAGCGTCTCATCCGCGAAGGTTCGGCCGCCGCCGTGGCCCAAACGATCCTGCCGAGCACGACGCTGCCGTCCCACACTTCGATGCTCACGGGATTGGGGCCAGCCCAGCACGGGGTCACCTGGAATTCGACCGAGGTGGATCCCTGGGGAACGGTCGCGGTCCCCACCGTGTTCGAGATTGCCCATGCCCGCGGGTTTCGCACCGCTGCCTTCTTCTCCAAGTCGAAGTTCGGCTACCTGCAACGCAAGGGATCGCTCGACTACACCGAGCTACCAAGCCGCTCCGCCCCGAATTGGCTGCTGGGGCGGACGGTGGCGGACGCGGAGCACTATCTCGCGCAGAACCATCCGAATCTGCTCTTCGTCCACATTGGGGAACCCGATTACGCCGGCCATGGGGCGGGATGGATGTCGCCGTTGTACATCCGCGCGGTGGCCGCGGCGGACGATGGACTGGCGCGGGTCGTGACGGCAGCGGATCAGAGTTTCGGCGCCGGGGCCTATACCCTGATCGTCACGGGTGATCACGGCGGACACGATCGGGTCCATGGCAGCGGCGATCCGCGGGACCTGACCATTCCCTGGATCGCCTGGGGTGAGGGCGTCGTGGCCGGGGGCACGCTGGCCGATACGGTCCGAACCATGGACACGGCCGCCACCGTGCTCTGGCTCCTCGGCGTTCCCGTGCCGAAGGCCTGGGCCGGGATTCCTCAGGTGAATGCGTTTACCGCAGCCGCGAGAGAAAAAGCGGACGCGGCCCTGGCCAGCCCGCCTCGGTAAGGCAACCGCACGTCACACCTCATGGCGCACGAGCAAGCCCACCGTGAACAGCAACACGGCGCCGGTCTGATGGGCCGCGGCGGGCGGGATCGGTACCGATCCGAGCAACGTCACGATCCCGAGCGTCACCTGCCCGATCGCGGCCAGCCCGGCCAGCAACGTGAGGGTCCGGACTCGCCCCCGGGGCAGGGACATGCCGCCCGCTGCGGCGATGGCCAGGGCCATGAGCGCGGTGGTGATCCCAAGCCACCGATGATTGAACTGTGCCGTGGCGACGTTGTCGAAGAGATTGGACCAGCCGAGCGAGGGATTCCAGTACCCGGGGGGCAGGAACTGGCCCGCCATGAGCGGAAACTCGTTGAAGACCTTCCCGGCCCGGAGCCCCGCCACGAAGGCACCGGCCATGGCGGTGAGAAACACCATCCCGGTCCAGATCGTGACTGCCTGCCGAAATCTCCCGGGCACCGCCGTCTTCGAATCGCCCCAGAGGACACCCGCGGCGGTCCAGATCGCCGTGGCGTAGATCACCAGCGCCAGTGCGAGATGGGCCGCGAGCCGGTACTGGCTCACATCCACCCGAGTGGATAGCCCGCTCCGGACCATGTACCAGCCTAACGCTCCCTGACAGCCCATCAGGACCAGCAGCCCCACCAGCCGAGGCTTGAGCGCCGGCGCGATCGCCCCGCGAATCCAGAAGACGACGAGCGGAATCAAGAGTGCCGCGCCCACCAGCCTGGCCCACAGTCGGTGGACGAACTCCCAGAGGTAAATCCGCTGGAACCCCGCCAGGGTCATGTCGGGATAGACCAGCCGGTACTCGGGGATCTGCCGGTACTTGGCAAACTCCTCGTTCCAGGCCGCCTCCGAGAGGGGCGGCAGCGCGCCGGCAATCGGCCGCCATTCCGTGATCGACAACCCGGAATCGGTGAGGCGGGTGATCCCGCCGATCACCACCAGCAGCAGCACCATGGCGGCCCAAATGGCCAGCCACCACCCCACGGAACGACGTGTCATGGAGGAAACCTAGCCCGGTCGGACCGATCGCCGGTACCTTTGTACCGATCCCCCGGCACCCTCCGCCGAGGCAACGATGGTGAGGGCCCGGATCACTCTGCTCGACGTCGATGACCGGGAGGCCCGCGCCACTCTTGGGTTCGGGGTCGCGATCGAGGTCGAAGAATCTCCGGGGCCCCACATCGTCGCCGAATGGCTCGGCTCCGCGCAAAAGAAGACCCACACCAGCTGAATCGAACCATGACCCGACCAACCCTGCTCGCTCTCGCCGCGGTCCTTGTCGCCGGCTTCTCCACCGCCCAGGCGCCGACGCCGTACCAGGCCAACGCCCGCGCCATCTTCAAACAGTTGATCGAGATCAACACGACCCACTCGATCGGCAGCACGACGATCGCCGCCGAGGCGCTCC
>JAYUZK010000329.1:0-5936 GCA_043751835.1 Gemmatimonadota bacterium
GTCCGCTCATCGATGAACGCCGCGTCCTGCGCCTGCCCGCCCATCTCGGATCCGGAGGCGGCCCATGATCGTCCGCCATCGGCCGTCTTCAGAAGAAAGAGCGTCGTCGGCGCGGCGAATGACGACGCCACGGCATAGCCGACGGTTGCCGTGAGCATTTGCAAGCGCACCAACTCACAGCTCGCGGTGCGGGTGAGTCCCTGGATGACAACCCGCGCTTCGCATTTGGCAGCGGGCTTCCAGGTCCGGCCTCTGTCCTCGGTCACGCTGATGCGGTCCCCTTCGAGCACGATCCCGTGGGTCTCAGACGTGAACATGTAGTCGCTGGCATGCGGACCGATGGTGCCCGCAAGGATCCAGTTCTTGCCATCGCGGGTGTGCAGCAGCTGGCTGTCGCCGGGGCCGGACCGGATCGCCCAGCCGGTGCGCTGGTCGAGGAATCACAACATGGTCGGCGCCCGGTCGGCGGATTGCGGATCGCCCAACTGCACGTCCCAATGATCACCGTCGTACCGCCCGAGGCCCACCCTTCGTCGGCGGAGGCGAAAAATACGTCGTTCAACTCGACGTCCTCGGCGTAGTTGACGGGTTCCCAGATGCCCTTGGATCGAGCCTGGGCCGGGGTGCTCGCCACCGCGCCGGCCGGCAATCGTGGCAGCCGCGTTACCCGTTGGGGCGGCCGCTGGGCGCTGGCACTGGCGGCGGAGAGCAGGGTGACGGCCAGCAGCGATACCGTGAGCCGCCCCGGACATCGAGCGGCGCCGAGCGAAGGAAGGCGAACGGACATGGGGACCTCGAGCCTGCGGGAGGGGGCTATAAGGACGGGCGCCCCAAGCGGCGAGCATTGCAACCGTTGGACTGTACCACCCCAACTGCAGCCCTGTCCAACGATGAAGCACCTGGCCTGATCCAGTCCAACCGAACTCGTGCCGACAACACTCTCGCCGTCAGATCCGCGCGGTCGCCCACCGGTGCCGGAGCCTGGCCGGCCAGCCTCGCGCGGGCGAAGCATGGGCGGATCGAGGTTGAGGCAAGGCAATAATACGCCGGAGGAACCGTCTGGACGACAGGTTGACCCAACAGGCCTAGCGAACAGCGGCCGGAGAGCAGATATTGGCTCAGTCTATCACGTCCCAATCGGGACTAGTCCACTTGTGTCCCCCGGGAAGGGGGAGGAAGAGAGTCCGCATGCGATCGTTGTTGCGCACCATCATGGTAGGCTCAGCCCTGCTCGGCGTCATGCCGGCTAACCACCTGGCTGCCCAGGCCAACCCGTTCCTCGGGACCTGGAAGTTGGACGCCGCCAAGTCGAAGAGTTCGCCCGGGCCCGCCGCCAAGTCGGTCACGGTGAAGATGGAACCGGCCGGAGCCGCGTTCAAGATCACCGTCTCGGGCGTTGCCGCCGACGACAAGCCGATCAGCATGAGCTACACAATGGCTTATGACGGCAAGGATTACCCCGTCACCGGTTCCGCCGACTACGACGCGGTCTCGGCGAAGATGCTCAACCCGCTCACCCGGCACACCGTCCGGAAAAAGGGCGGGAAGGAAGTCCAGACCGTTCATTCGGTCCTGTCCGCGGATGGGAAGCACTACACGTCGACCACCACCGGCGCGAACGCGAAGGGCGAGAAAATCCAATCGACCTCGGTCTTCGACAAGCAGTAGGCGACCGGTACCGTATGGCGGATGCGGCGGCCTCGAGGCCGCCGTAGTCCGCGCCGCGTCACGGAGGCGCCGGAAACCAGACGCCGAGATCCCCGGGATCGACGGTGTTGGTGGGCACCGTCCACGTTTCACCAGCCTCGGCCCGAGGCGCCAATCCACCGGTCGGGCTCACCCCAATCCGGTCCACGAAATCGAGATGCCGCCCCTCTCGCCACGGGAGGGTGGAGTACTGAATTTCCCACGGCACTGTGCCGCCTCGAATCCGCCCGACCGACAACTCGCAGTCGAGATACTCGACGATCTGAGCCCGCGTCGCCCGGGTCGTCGCGATCAGGGAATCGAGTGACGCCGCGGCCGGCAGATCCCTGGCGCGGTTCCGGGCATAGACGAAATGGTCCCCGGCCACCAGGAGAATCCGGTCGAGCCGGCCGCCCCGTTCGACCCGCACGGCGAGGAAGCGCCCGTCGCCGCTGGTGAGCGAGACCCAGTGCTCGGTGTAGGAACTGTCGAGCGCGTGTTCGTACATCCGGCCCGGGCTCAGGCGCTCGAGACGGCCGATGTCGGCCGAAGTGTCCGGGGGCTGGAAGTCGATCTCATGGTGCCAAGTCGCGATCAGATTGTCTGCGGTGGTGTGGCCGATGAACCCGCGTTGCTGTGCCAGGGCCCGGAGATCGTCGTCGGTAAGACCGGCGAACGACTCCGCCTTGAGCCGGGGCCGGCCGGCCGGAATCCGGAGATCGCCGAAGCTACTCGGCGTCTGCAGGTACCGCACGGTGAAAGGGCTGGTCCGGCTGCCATGACGCTCGATCCACTCCCGGCTCCAGACTCCCGGAAGCCACGCCGGGAGCTGTCCGCTGGGGAGCGGAGCGGGGGACTCAGCGCATCCCGCAACGATGACGAGTGTGAAGGCCGACAACGGGCGGATAGTTGTCATCGCGAAGTCCCTGGAAATGAGCTAACGAAGACCACCCAATAATAGTGGGCGGAAGCCCTCGGGAACCCGTATCTTTGGCCCAAGACCAACCTCCGGATCCACTGTCGATGCGCCTGCTTCCCCTCGTCGTTCTTGCCCTCGCGGCACCGCTGGCCGCCCAGGCCCCTCAGGCCCTGACGGCCGAAGATTACGCCCGCGCTGAGAGCACCCTCGGTGCCAAGCTCAACGCGCTGGTCTTCAGAACCACCGTCCGGCCCACCTGGATCGACGGCAACCGGTTCTGGTATCGCAACACGACTCCGACCGGAACCGAATACGTCCTCGTCGACCCTGCCAGGAAGACTCGGGTCGTCGGCGCCGTAGCCCCCGGTGACACCATTCAGCCCGACCGGACTGCCGGCCTCTCGCCCGATGGCAAGCGGACCACCTTCATCCGGGCGAACAACCTCTGGGTCCGCGACGTCGCGACGAAACAGGAACGTCAGCTCACCACCGACGGCATGCCCGATTTCGGATACGCCACCGACAATGCCGGCTGGACCAAGAGCGACCGGCCGGTCCTGTTGTGGTCTCCCGACTCCAAGCGGATCGCCACGTTCCAGCACGATGCCCGCGGTACCAGCATGATGTACCTCGTCAGCACCAGCGTCGGTGAGCCGAAGCTCGAGGCCTGGAAATACCCGCTGCCCGGCGACAGCGTGATCTTCCGGATCAGCCGCGTCGTCATCGACGTCGAAACCGGCGTCATGACCCGCCTCAAGATGCCGCCCGACGCCCACCGGTCCACGCTCTGCGATCACGTGGTCTGCCGGGGAACCGACTGGGCCGATGTCGAGTGGTATCCCGACGGCTCGCAGCTGGCCTTCGTCTCGACCACCCGCGACCACAAACAGGCCAACCTCCGAGTGGCCAACCCGGCCACCGGTGAGGTTCGCGAGGTTCTCGAAGAGAAGGTCGCCACCCAGTACGAATCCGGTTTCGGCCGGATCAACTGGCACGTCCTGCCGGCCACCAACGAATTCATCTGGTTCTCGGAACGCGACGACTGGGGCAATCTCTATCTCTATGATCTCACCACCGGCCAGCTCAAGCACCAGATCACGAAAGGCCCCGGGCCGATCCTCGAGCTGATTCGGATCGACGAGAAAGCCCGGCTGCTCTACTACGTCGCCACCGGCCGGGAACCGGGCCGCGATCCCTACTACCGGCACCTGTATCGAATCGACTTCGACGGCAAGCGCCAGGAACTTCTCACCCCGGAGAACGGCAACCACGACGTCACCCTGTCGCCCGACGGTCAGTTCTTCATCGATACCTGGTCGACCCCGACCACGGCGCCCACCACGGTCCTCCGAGACGCGAAGGGCCGCCAGGCCCTGGCCCTCGAAACCACCGACATCTCGCGCCTAACGGCTGCCGGCTGGATTCCGCCGATTCCGTTCACGGTGAAAGCTCGCGACGGGAAGACCGACCTCTACGGGCTGATGTACCGGCCCCGGAGCTACGATTCGACCAAGACCTACCCGGTCGTCAACTACCAGTACCCCGGCCCCCAGTCGGGCAGCGTCGGTACCCGCTCCTTTCAAGCATCGCGGGGCGACAAGCAGGCCATCGCCGAACTCGGGTTCGTCGTCGTCGAAGTCGATGCGATGGGCACCCCGATGCGGTCGAAATCATTTCACGATGCCTACTACGGCAACATGGGTGACAACGGCCTTCCCGATCAGATCGAGATGATCAGGCAATTGGGCCAGCGCTACCCAGCGATGAACCTCGACAAAGTCGGGATCTGGGGCCATTCCGGCGGGGGCTTCGCGGCGGCCGACGCGATCCTCCGCTATCCCGACTTCTACAAAGTGGCCGTGTCGCAGGCCGGCAATCACGACAACCGGACCTATGAGGACGACTGGGGCGAGCGATACCAAGGGCTTCTGACCAGGAACGCCGACGGCACCACCAACTACGACAGCCAGGCCAATCAGCTGCTGGCGAAGAATCTCAAAGGCAAGTTGCTGATCGCTCACGGCACCATGGACGACAACGTCCCGCCGAGCAACACGATGGCGCTGGCTGATGCGCTGATCAAGGCGAACAAGGACTTCGAGCTGATCCTGATGCCGAACCGGCGCCATGGCTTCGGGAACGAGCCCTACATGATGCGGCGGCGGTGGGATTTCTTCGTCAGGCACCTCCTGGGGGCCGAGCCGCCGCCAGGGTACACCATCGGCGCCGCGCGGAACCTGGTTCCGTGACGGCTCCGAAGAAGCTCGATCGGTCATTTATCGACGGACCGATCGGCCCGGCGGTCTGGAAGCTGGCGTGGCCCACGATGCTCCAGAACGTGATCGGCGGCCTCCAGGGCATGATCGATCACATCATGGTCGGCCACTACGTCGGCTATGCGGGCAACGCGGCCATCGGGGTTTCGTGGCAGATCTTCCTGGTCGTCATGGTGTTCATCGGGTCCCTCTTTACCGGCATGGGTGTACTGGTAGCCCGGTTCGTCGGGGCGGGCGACATCGCCAAAGCCAATCGGACCGTGTATCAGGCGTTCCTGACCTCCACGGTGATTTCGTTCGGGGTCCTGGCACCCCTGGGTTACTTCCTGGCACCGAGCCTGCTCGAATTCGTTCGAGCGACGCCGGCGGTTCGGGCCGAGGCGCTTCCCTACCTCCGAATCATGTTCGTCTTCAGCTTCGGGATGCTGACCTTCTTCATGCTCGGAGGGGCCCTTCGCTCCGCCGGCGATGCCAAGACTCCCCTCCGTCTCGGCGTCGCGCTCACCGCCCTCAATATCATCTTCAACGTGATTCTGATCCGGGGTCTGGGACCGATTCCGGCACTCGGCACCGCCGGGGCGGCGCTCGGGACCGTCATCGCCGGCGGGCTCGTGGCCCTGTTTGCTTTCCAGCGGCTGATCAGCGGCAAATGGGTAGTCGGATTTCCCCGCCACGAGAGTCTCCGGCCGGACTGGGCCATCATCCGGTCACTGTTCAAGGTTGGCTTGCCGACCGGCTTCCAGGGCGTTGCCATGAATGTCGGGGGCGTCCTCCTGCTCCGATTCATCGGGTCGCTGGGTCAGAGCGCCGAGGCCCAGGCCGCATACGCGGTCGGATACGGTCAGCTCTTTTCGCTGATCACCTGGACCTCGGTCGGTCTGATGGGCGCGACGGCTGCCGTCGTCGGCCTGAACCTCGGCGCCAAGCAACCCGATCGAGCGGTGGCGGCGGTGCACCTCGCCGCCCGGATCGGTCTCTCGGCGGCCGCGGTCCTCGCGGTCCTGTTCCTCACGATTCCGCGGGCCTTGCTTGGTGCCTTCGGAATGACCGATCCC
>JAYUZK010000330.1:0-5866 GCA_043751835.1 Gemmatimonadota bacterium
GCGTCGCTCGTCACGTCGCGGACCAAGGTCATCGCCTTGAGCAACCCGAACAACCCGACCGGGGCGCTGATGGATCGCCCGATGCAGGAAGCGATTGCCCGGATTGCCGATGCGGTCGGGGCCTATGTCCTGGCCGACGAGGTCTATCGCGGGACCGACCAGGAGGGCAGCGGCACCACCGAGTCGATGGCCGACCTGTATCGACTGGGGATCAGCAGCGGGAGCATGTCGAAAGCCTTTTCGCTGGCCGGCCTCCGGCTCGGCTGGATCACGGGTCCCACCGAGCTGATGAGGCGAGTCGGCCGGCACCGCGACTACAACACCATCAGCGTCGGGATGCTCAACGACCACTTCGCGTCGATCGCGCTCGACAACCGGGACAAGATCCTGGCCCGGAGCCGGGCCATCGTCCGAAGCAATCTCCAAGTCCTCGATCAGTGGCTCGCGACCGAACCGTCGATGTCTTACGTCAAGCCGAGATCGGGAACGACCGCGGCGGTGAAATACGCCGAGCCGGTGTCGTCCGAGGCCTTTTGCGTGCGCCTCGTCGAAACCAAAGGGGTCATGTTCACTCCGGGGAGCACCCTTGGCATGGAAGGCTACGTCCGGATCGGATACGCCAATACCCGAACCGTCCTGGAACAGGGCCTCGCCGAACTCTCCCAGTTTCTGAATCACCCCGCCTTGGTGTAGCCGCCACTCGGCATTCTCCTGGTGGCGAGCCCGACCACCCGGTCCGCCTCGGGAATCGGCAGGGGGCGGAGCAGCACGGCGTCCACCACACTGAGGGCGTCGAGCCAGCCGAGCCCGTCGGCATCCATCGTCTCGTCGCGGGTGCGCTGCTCGATATGGAACGCCATTTCGTCGGACAGCTCTTCGGTCCCCGCCGGGTCAGGCCGTCGCCGTCAGCAGACGACCACCCACGGCGGTGCCGGTGATCAACGCCGCGGTCGAGAAAGCGTCCGCGTCGACCGCTCGGCCGGTGATCACCGTCGCCTGGCGGCGCATCGATGCCGGCCAACCCGTGTGGGGGTCCATGACATGGCCGGCCACGATGGCGCCGAGGCGGATCGTCGATTCGAAGTTCGACGAGGTGGCGAGGGCCTGACCTGCGAGGGACACGGTGCGCTCGATCGCACCGCGGGTGCCGGGCTTGGCAATACCGATGGTCCATCCCGCCCGACCCGGCGGGGTTCCGATCGCGAGACAGTCGCCGCTGATATCAATCAAGGCTCGCCCGATGCCGGCGCGGCGGAGGACTTCACCGGCACGGTCGAGTCCGTAGCCCACTCCGATCCCGCCGAGATCGAGTTCGGTGGACGCGCTCGGGAGAAAAGCGTGCGGTCCCGAGGTTCGGACCTCCGCCGCCAGGACCGCGGCGCGGGCCTCCGCCAGTTCGCGCCCGGACGGCGGCCTGATGCGAGGATCCCGGAATCCCCAGGTTCGCATCAGCGGCTCGACCGCCAGATTGAAGGCGCCGCCGGTAGTCGCGAAGGCCCGAGCGCCAGCCGCCAGGACGGCGGCCAAGTCGGCGCCGATCCGAACCGGCCGGCGCCCCGCGCTTCGATTGAGCTCGGACAGATCGCTGGCCCCGTCGAATCGGGACAGCCGCGCCTCGATTCGGCGGAGTTCCGCGAGCGCAAGCGACGCTGCTTCCAGCCCGTGGTCTTCGCTCGAAGCATAGAGCATCAGGTGGATGCTCTGACCCATCACCCAGGACCATCGCTCGACCAAGCGTCGGTCGCCAGCCGGCGCAAAGAGAACCCGGGCGGGCGCCGCCATCGTGCCGGCCGCAGCCGCGAACCGGACGAATCCGCGCCTATCCATTCCGATCCGCCTCGGACAACTCCCGCAGGGTCACGACGGTCTGAATCGCGAACACCACCGCCATCGAAACGCTTGAGACCAGTACCAGCCAGGCGAATCGGCCGTCGACATAACGGACGAGCCATAGAGACCCCATCGAGACCAACGTCGCCGCAAACGGCTCGGCGATCAGGAACCGCTTGAGTCGCCCCGCCGGCCACGCGCACAGGGCAAAGCAGAGCCCGCTGACGACGAACAGCGCGCTCATGGCCAACAGATGAGTGTGCGTCGAGGTCAGCATTTCCGCGAGCGGCTTGGGGAACTGCATTGCCGCATCGGGGGCGAGGCCGGGATCCACCCCCCGGTAGCGGGCGGAGGTTCCGGACGGGGTAATCCCGGTTGTATGGCCGACAAAGGCCAGGGCCACGAGATATCCCACCGCATTCACGATCGTCGCCCAACGGGCCACGGTCCGCACTGGCGCCGGCACCCGGGCCCAGGTGAAGGTCGCCCCGTTCATCGGAGCACTCCCGACTCCCGCCATCGGACCAAGTCCCGCAGCGCGAGGCGAACCCCGGTCGTCACCGCATTCACACTGATCGTGGCTCCCGAGATCGAGCGAATGTCGCGTCCCGGCACCAAGGGCGCGTCGACGCCTTGCCCCCGGAACTGACGCCGCCACGACTCGTACGCGACTTCACCGCCGTACGGCTCCCGATAGACGAGAATGTCGACGTCTTTGAGCCGGTTGACGGGATCGATCGCCACCAAGAACGTGATCGGCTGTTCCTTGCCCCGCGCCTCACGGATCTGGGCGAACCCGAGCAAGGAGTCGCCTCGCATTACCCGAAAGACGTCCGCCGAGTCCGCCCGCACATGGGAGCCGACCGCGCCGCGGCCGAAGATCCGGGCGATCGACGCCTGGACCGTCCGTTCGGCCACCTGGCTCGGCCCAAGGGCGACGGCGGCCAATACGAACATCGAGACTGTGCGCGCGTTGACTAGAACCAAAAACCGACTCCGAGACTCAGGACGTTCCCTTCGTCGAGGTGAGCCCGATTTCGGTGCCACGAGTAGTCCGCTTTGAAGGCGACCTCCGGGACCGGGAGGTACGTGATGCCCGCCACCGTCACCCGGCGCGAGTTGGCGGGGTTGGCGGTGACGCCGGAAGGGACGGCTGCCTGGGTGTTGTAGCGTTCGTGGCGGACGAAAGCGTTGAGCCGCTCCGCGGACGCCGGGGCGACGGCGCGGAGGAGGTTCGCAGAGCCTTCGAGGTAACCGCCGGTGATCCGGCGCCCCACGTCTGCGCCGGTTCGGGCGTTGATCGCCGCGGCATCGCCCACCGAGATGGTGGCCGCTTCAGCCCGGATCGCCACAGCGCCGCGGTTCCACCTGAGGTCGGCGGCAAGCACACCGAGCGGCGCCGAGAAACTGCCTCGGCCGATCAGGGTATCCCCGGCGCTGGTGCCTCCGTACCAGAACGCGGCGCCGACCTTGAGTCCGGGGCGGGCGTACTCGAGCCGTCCGGTCAGAGAGGGATTGGCGAAGGTCGCATTCTTTCCCTCCTGGCGCCCCTCGCGGATCCCCTCCGAGGCCGAGAAGCCGGCGCCGACCAACCCATTCACCAGGTAGGCCCGATACCCGAATCCGCCGCCAAGGGTGCCAACCATGCCGACGCCGATGTCCCGCCAAGTGGTTGGAAGCACGTCGTGGTGGTATACCGGCCGCTCAACTCCGTTGAAGGTCGGTGGCTCGTGGGTCTCGTTGACGATGCCGATCGGGATGAGAACGAGACCGGTCCGAAGCGTCGCGCCCGCGCCGAGCCGATAGTCAAGATAGATCTGCTCGAGCGACACCTCACCGCCCGGCTTGCCTCCTTCGAGTTTGGCGTCCTCGACTTCGAGCTCAGACCGGAAGGCCAGACGGTCGGAGAAGGTGTGACCGAAAAAGACGACGAACCGTTTGACGTTGACGGTGGCGGGGGTGTGAGGACCACTTGGATTGGTGTAGTGGACTTCGCCGTAGCCACCGACGGTGGTCCGCTCTTGCGCCTGGGCGGTGGCGCGGACTGGGAGCACGAGTTGAGCGACGAGGGGGAGCGTGAATCGGAGTATCATTCAGTATCAATTGAGAATGGATGTCAATTCATTACATCAATGATTACATTGTACACCTCGTCGGCGATCGGGGCAACGGCGGATTAGGACGGTGACCGCGATTGAATTTCCTATCCCCTAACGACTCAAGCCGGAAAGCAGCGGCAGGAGGGCTGCCGGATTTTCGACATGGGCGTTGTGGCCCAGATCGGGAAGGACCACCGGCGCCGGGATGAGGGCCCGCATCTGGTCGCCGGTGCACATCGGGTCCCGGGCCCCCGCCGCCAGGACGACCGTTCCTTGCGCGGCGGCGATCAGGCCGGGCAGGTCGAACCCGCCGATCGCGAACACGCCCGGGTCGAAGGCATGGGCGAATCCCTCCAGGGTCTGACGAACCGCCGCCCCGTTCACGTGGCCCGGACTCACGAGTCCGACCAGTCCCGCCACTTTGAGATACCGCTGCACGGCGGCGCCGCGGGCAGGAAACACAGGAGTCGACCTGGTAGCCATGGCCTCGGCGCGGGCCAGCTCCTGGTCCGTCCACTGCACCTTGATGCCCAGGCCGCAGACCGCGGCCGGATGGACGCCGAACGAACCGCCCGCCAGGTGCAAGGCCACCACTCCGCCCAGCGAGTGACCGAGCACCACGAGCCGATTCGTCGGCGGAACGGTCTCCGCCACCGCGGCAGCCATCCCCGGGAACGAATAGGAGGAGAGCGGCTTCGAGCCGCCATGTCCCGGGAGATCGGGGGTGACCCACCGTCCGGACCAGTTGGCCGGGAGCAACGCTTCGAAGCCCCGCCAGACGTCGCCGGTGGCGCCCATGCCGTGGAGGAGGAGCAGGACGGGGTCCCCGCTCCCGCCAGTTCTGATTCTGAGGCTCATCGGTTCGATTCCGCCGGGCGGGACCACCGCACCGGCAAACGCTTGACGCCGCGTTGAAAGTTCGACCGGAGGAAGGCCGGCCTGCCGTCGTACTCGAGCCGCCCCATGCGCGCCAGCACCTCGGCGAACAGCGCGCGCATCTGCACTCGCGCCAGATGCGCGCCGAGACAGGAATGCAGGCCGTACCCGAAGGCGAGGTGCGGGTTCGGCCGGCGGCGGATGTCGAACCGGTCCGGTCCGGCGAACACCGCCTCGTCCCGATTGGCGGAGGTGAACGATACCACCACCTTCCGGCCCGCGGGGATGTTCACCTCCCCAAGGCGGCAGTCGGTGGTGGCGGTGCGGCGGAAGGTCATCACGGGGGTCCACCACCGCAACGATTCCTCCACGGCGCGCCCTCGCGGGTGCGCGGGTCCGGCATTCAGCTGGGCCACCGCCCGCGGCGTGAAGGAGCGGGTCAGCAGGTGGCGCAGGCGGGTGTGGTCGGGCGGGTCCCTGTTGACCATCATGCGGGGGACGTAGCGCAGCGCCGCGGGCGTGGCAGGGTCGCGGGTCTCGGGGCGGCTCATGACGGTCTGGACGTCGGCGTGGCGAGTGACGAGCCAGAAACCGGGGCCGCCCGGCCAAGGTGGCATTGGCCGGCTCGTCGATCCAGGCGACGGGCTCGTCGCTGCCGTACGCCGCCCATGGCAAACGCCCTTTCAGCTTGAGACGGTCCGTTTCCCCAAAGTATCGCACCCTCACCGGTCAGCCCCACAGCGCCGCGGTCGGAAACGACATGACCCCTCGATCGTAGTGCATCGCATGCGGCCGGTCGGACGCATGAAGCAGGGGGCCGTCGAGATCAATGAACTCAGCCTGCTGCCCGATGATCGCGCCGGGCGCCATCGCCAGCGAGGTCCCGGCCATGCAGCCAACCATGATGCCGAGCCCGAGGCCGCGGGCCGCGGCGGCAAGGGCCAGCGCCTCGGTCAGCCCGCCGGTTTTGTCGAGCTTGATGTTGACCAGGTGGTAGAGGCCGCGGAGCCCGGGCAACGACGATCGGTCGACGCACGACTCATCGGCCGCCAATGGAATGC
>JAYUZK010000331.1:0-3367 GCA_043751835.1 Gemmatimonadota bacterium
CGCCTAGAGCGTCCGCCGGAAGAGCCGGGTCGCCGCGGTCATGGCGATCACGGTGAAGATCGTGAGGTAAGCCAGGTCCCCGCCGATCGCGGCGAATCCGGTGTTCTTGAGGAGCAGGCTCTTGAAGGCGTGGACCGAGTAGGTGAACGGGTCCACCACCGCGATCGCCCGCATCCAGCCTGGAAACCCCTGCTGCGGATAGACCGCCCCGCTCGGGAAGTAGAGCAGGGTGTTGAGGACTCCAAAGACCGCCCGCGGCACCAGGGGGTCGGTCACCCGGACCATCAGCAGGAACATCATGCTGATCAGGGCCATGGCGGTCAACACGATCACGACGAGGAGCCGGAGCATCCGAATCGGGTCGAACGGATTGGGGATCCCCGCGATCAGCGATCCGATGGTCATCAGCACGAAGCCCGCGAGAATCGCCTTGATCGCCCCCGACAATACAAAGCCCGTGATCAGCTCGAACTTGGTGATCGGGGTGACCAGATAGCCCTCGTGCAACCCGCGGGCCTTGTCGTCGATGAAGATGATCCCGCCGCCGATCATCACCATCATGAAGATCGACATCACCACCGAGCCCGGCAACAGGTATTGGATGTAAGGCACGTACGGGTAGATCTCGACCACGTCGAGGGTCACCTGGCCGGCCATTCGCTGAGAGGTAACGGCGGGCTGGTTGGCAGCCCCGATCAACGCGTTCAGGGTGGCGCCGAGGCTCACGGCCACGAAGTTGTCGGTATTGTCCTCGATCAGCGCGACGCGGGGATCGGCGTGGCGGAGAACCCGGCGGGAGTAGTCCGGCGGAATGGTGAGGACGCCGTTCACCCGGCCATTCCGGAGATCGCTGATCGCGGCTCCTTCGTCGGCGTAGGTGATCATCTCGAAGGTGCCGGCATTGGCGCCGATGGACCCGCCAAGCTCCTTGAGCTTGACCGCCGGGACGCCGTGGTCGCGATCGACCACCGCCAGTTTGAGATGCCGGACGTTGCCGCCGAACGCATAGCCCAGCACCACGAGCTGGACGATCGGGAACAGCAGCGAGATCACGATCAGGGTTGGGCTCCGGCGGAACCGCCGAAGTTCGCGTTCGATGATGGCCCAGGCGCGGTACACCGGCTACCTCCGGAAGTGCGAGATGTCGAGCCGTGGCGCGTCCTGCAGGGCGTCCCGGAGGGCGCGGCCGGTGTAATGCACGAAGACGTCGTCGAGCGTGGTGCTCTGGACCGAGAGCGACTGGACCGCGACGTTGGCCTCGGCGGCGGCCCGCATCAGCGCCATCGTCGTGCCCGGTCCGTTGCCGGAGGCGATGCGAAACAGATTGTCGTGGGTGGTGACGCTCTCGACGTCGGGCAACCGTTTGAGGCGGGCCGCCCAATCGTCGGGGACGGGAGCAAAGCTCGCCTCGAGCATGTTCTTGCCGGGAATGGCGGCTTTCAGCCTGAGGGGCGAGTCGAGCGCCTTGAGCTCCCCGTGATCGACGATCGCCACCCGGTCGCAGAGTTTGTCGGCCTCGTCCATGTAGTGGGTGGTGATCAGGATGGTCAGATCCCGCTCGGCCTTGATCTTCCGGAGCATCTCCCAGACCGCCACCCGGGAGACCGGGTCGAGGCCGGTGGTCGGCTCGTCGAGGAAGAAGATCTTCGGCTCATGCACGAGGCCCCGGGCGATCTCCACCCGGCGCCGCATCCCGCCCGAGAGGTTCCGAACCTGCTTGTCGCGCCACTGCGTGAGCTCCACCGCGGCGAGGAGGTCGTCGATCAGCCGGCGGCGTTTTTCCCGAGGCACCCCGTAGAGCTTGGCGAAGATGATCAGGTTCTCTTCCACCGAGAGCTCGGTGTCGCTGGTCATCGCCTGGGGGATGACGCCGATCAGCCGGCGAACCTCGTCCTGTTGGGTCACGATGTCGAACCCCCCGACCAGCGCGGTGCCGGCGGTTGGCGGGAGGAGCGTGACCAGCATCCGGATCAAGGTGGACTTGCCGGCGCCGTTCGGGCCCAGCAGGCCGAAAATCTCACCTTCGCCAACGGTGAAGCTGACACCTTTCACCGCGGTGAAATCGCCGAATGACTTGACGATCTGGCGGACGTCGATGGCATCCATTGATGGCGCTCTACCGGCCGACCGGAAGCTGGACGTAGGCGGTCATGCCGACCGCCATCCGACGGTCCTTGTTGTCGAGCCGGATCCGGATCTCGAAGGTCTTGATGTCCCGCTTGGTCCGGCTCACGTCGCGACGGGTGGCGTACGCCGCGTCGATCCCGCGGAAGACGACCGCACCCCGGTGGCCCTCGCCCGAGGCAAACCGGACATCGAGGCTGTCACCGAGCCGGACCTGGTCGATGTAGCTCTCCTCGACGTCCGCGCGGACCCAAAGATCGTCGGGATTGACCACCGTGAGCACGGGCTGCCCGACCGACACGACCTCGCCTTGACGGGCCACCCGGACATCGACCAGTCCATCGATCGGGGCCCTGATCTCGGTAAAGCCGAGACGAACGCCGGCCTTGGTCTTCTGGGCCGCCGCGGCGGCCAGGCTCTGCCGACTCCCCTCGAGTTGGCTCTCCCGGACCACGTTCTGTTCCGCGTCTCCCCGGGCCAGCGCCTGCGCGGCGCGGGCCGCCTCGGCCTGTTTGCCGGCGGCGGCGAGGCGGGCCTGGGCGGTGCCGAGTCCGGTTCGGGCCTGGTCGAGTGCCTGGGGGGTCTCGAGGCCCTGCTGCGCGAGGCGCTCCACCCGCTTGAAAGTGAGTTGGGCCATCTCGAGGTCGGCCTGGGTGGCCTGCTGCTGAGCGTCCGCCGATGCGGCATTGGCGTCGGCCTGGGTGATCCGCTCGCTCGTCTGGCGGGCCTGCCACCGGACATAGGCCTCGGCCTGCTTGACCTGGGCTGACATTCCCTGCGCGCTGTGGGCGTAGTACTCGCTGTCGGCCCGGAGTTCCTCGGGTGCGACGACGGCGAGGAGCTGGCCGGCCTTCACCTGGTCACCTTCGGCGACGAGGAGGCGATCCACCCGGCCGGCCACCTGCGAGCCGACCATCACGTCATTGGTGGTGACGATGCCGGTGAGCGTGATCGTGGAACGACCGCAGCCGAGGGCGGCGACAGCCAGAAAGGGCGCCCAGCGCGCCAAACGGGACCTGATCATCACGGCGAGACCTTGGGGATTGGGGTGGCCGACGGCGTGTAGAATAGCCGCCCCGGGCCCGCGGTCAATCGAACGGGGGGAGTTCGGCCGGGGAGCACATCGCGCAGCCCGGCCGATCGCCTCGAAGCCGAGGAACTCGATATCCGCGGTGACGAAGCCGGACTCTTGGGCCTCATGCTGGGGTCATACCCTTCGGTCCGTGCTCCGGGTACGTTGATG
>JAYUZK010000332.1:0-4455 GCA_043751835.1 Gemmatimonadota bacterium
CAGCCAGGCGCAGAGCACCGGCACCACGGTGAGCGTCAGGGCCAACGCCCCGATCAGGGCGAAAATCGTGGTATCGGCCATCGGCCGGAACAGCCGTCCCGACGGACCGGACAGGGTGTAGATCGGGAGGAACCCCGCGATGATGATGGCGATCGCGTAGACCACCGGCCGGTCCACCTCGGAGGCCGCCTCGGCGATGACCGCCCGGATCGAGAATGCGGTCCCCTGCCGTGCCACCAGGCTCCGGTGAATGTTCTCCACCATCACGACCGCGCCGTCCACCAGGATTCCGAAATCGATCGCGCCGATCGAAAGCAGGTTGGCCGGAATGTGCCGGAGATCCAGGCAGATCGAGGCAAAGAGAAGCGCCAGCGGGATGGTCACGGCCACGATCAGCCCCGACCGGGCGTCGAGCAGGAAAAGAATCAGCACCACGATGACGAGCAGGATCCCGCGAACCAGATTCTCGACCACGGTCCGGGTCGTGAGATGGATGAGATCGCTGCGGTCGTAGAAGGGGTGGATCCGGACGTCTTTCGGCAGGACCGACCGATTCAGCTCATCCGTCTTGGCCTCCACGCCTCGAAGCACGGACTGCGCCTGCTCTCCCGTCCGCATCACCACGATGCCTTCGACGGCATCCGCGTTGTCGTTGAATCCGAACTGGCCGAGCCGGGGCGCCGAGCCGATCTCCACCCGGCCGATGTTCCGGACCAGGATCGGCGTCCCGTCCTTCACGGCCAACACCACGTTTTCGATGTCCTGGGGCGTCTGGATCCGGCCCAGGCCCCGGACGTAGTAGAACTGGCCGCCCTCGGAGAAAAAGCCACCGCCGGCGTTGCCGTTGTTCGCACCAAGCGCTGCGGCAATCGCCGGCACCGAGAGCCCGGCCCCGGCCACCTTCGTCGGATCGAGCACCACGTGGTACTCCATGGTCTGCCCACCGAACGCGGACAGGTCCGCCACCCCGGGCACCGACCGGTACTCCTTGTTGATGACCCAGTCCTGCAGGGTCTTGAGTTCCATGGGCGACCGGTCGGCGCTCTCGAGCACGTAGCGGTACACCAGCCCGGAGGGGGAGGCGAGCGGCGCCACATCGGGTGCCACCCCATCGGGAACCCCGACGCCCCGGAGCCGTTCGAACACCCGCTCCCGGGCGAAATAGGGATCCGTGCCTTCGGCAAACGAGAGCCGGACGAAGGAGAGACCGTACAGTGAAATCGACCGGGCCGTGGCGATGAACGGGAGTCCATTCATTTCCCGCTCGACCGGAACGGTCACCAGGCGTTCCACCTCTTCGGCGGCGTGGCCGGGCCATGCCGAAATGACGTCCACCAGCGGGGGCGAGAGGTCGGGATAGGCGTCCACCGGCAGGCGGAAGAAAGACCAGACGCCGACCGCGCCGATCACCAGCACGGCGAAGACGGTGAGGAATGGCTGGTTCAGCGCCGCCGAGACGAGGCGGTGAATCGACGAGGGGCGGCCGACCGGCTCGGTCTCGCTCATTGTGCCCCCATCGTCTGCAGGAACACGGCGCCGTCCACCACCACCCGCTCGCCCGCGGCGAGCCCGTCGGTCACCTCGTATCGGGCGCCGATCCGCCCGCCAAGCTCGATCCGCCGCCGGCCGAAGCTGCCATCGGTCCGCGCCACGAACAGATACGGCAGGTTCTCGTCATCGCGCAGCACGGCCGCGACCGGTACCAGCAGACCGACCCGAACCGCCGCGGAATAGATGACGACCTGCACCAGCATGTCCCGCTTGAGCAGCTCACGCCGGTTGGGCACGACGACCCGGACCGAGGTCGCCTTGGTCGAAGGGTCTACCAGGGCGGCGATGTAGTCCACCCCGCCCGAGAGCGTGTCGGGCGAGGCGTCCGTCAGGATCGCCACCCGCTCGCCCCGCCGCACGGCCCGGATGTCCCGTTCGAACACATTCGCCATCACCCACACCGTGGAGAAATCCGCCACGGTGAAGCAAAGCGTGGTCCCAGCCTGGAGAAGCTGTCCCGGGTTGATCATCCGCTCCACCACCTCACCATCGATCGGCGCCCGGATGGTCGCCTCGAGCGGACCAGCCTGCTTCCCGTCTCGGATCGCCTGGACCGCGGCCTCCTCCACCCCTAGCGTCCGGAGCTGGGCGAGCGCGGCATCCCGATCCGCCTCGGCCCCCGCCAGATCGGTCCGGGCCTGATCGAGCTCGCGGCGGGCCAGCGCGTCGTTGGCGAAGAGCTGCTCATCGAGCTCGACGATCTTCCTGGTGTTGCGCCAGACCGCCTGGGCCTTGCCAAACCCGGCGACGGCGGCGGCGAAGTCGGAGGACACCACCGTGGCCATCGGCTGGCCGGCTCGCACGTGCGTTCCCGGCGCGACGAGCAGGCGCGAAACCGGGCCCGAGATCGGGGCGAGGACCTGGGTCGACAGGTCCGCGCTGAAGGCCACCGTGCCGGTCGTGAGAATGGTCGGCGAAAACCTGGAGGAGTCGATCCGCTCGATCTTGAACCGGGTCCGTTGGGCCGAGTCGGCCACCACCCGGTCGCTATCGCCGCTGGCGGCGGGTTTCTCGCCGGCAGCGCCGGGTCGGGAGCAGCCGGCCGCCAGGATCGCCGCGGCGAGATACGCCATGCGGATGTCGGAGCTAGTCATTGCGAAGCCCTCCGGTCTCGAAACTCATGAGTGACCTGGCCGCCGCGCGCTCCAGATCGGCGCGGGACATGTTGGCGGAGGCGAGGGCGTTAGTGTATTGGTTTTCCGCGTCACGGAGGGCGCGGCGGGCGTCGAGCACGTCAAGGGCCGACGAGCCGCCCAGCCCGTAGCTCACCGAGGCGATCCGGTAGGCCTCCCGCGCCGCGGGAAGCAGCGCGTCGCGGAGAAAAATGGCCTGGCGCAAGGCGGTCGCGGCGGCACTGTAGGCCGCCCGCACGTCCTGCCCGATCATGGCCCGGAGATCGTGGTGGGATGCCTCGAGTTCGAACTCCCGATGACGCGCTTCGGCGATTTCGCCCTTCGAGTGCTGCCAGAAGAAGATCGGGATCGGGAAAGAGACGCCGCTGAAGAGATTCCCCGGGCCCGGGCCCTCATAGTTATGGGTCAGGCCGACGGTGAAATCCGGGAGCCAGTACTCCCGGGCCAGCGCGGTGGTAGCCCGCGCACCTTCCCGCTGGCGCGCGATGCCCTCCAGCTCGGGCCGGCCCGCGAGGGCCGCGCTTTCCAGGACCTCAAGGGGCGGGAGAGCCGGAGGGACACCCAATGAGTCGGAGGCGGCGATCGGTGCACCAAGCGGGCGATCGATCAGCCGGTTGAGCGACCCGCGCGCATTCAGGACGTCCCGCTCGCTGGCGATGCGGTCGTTCTCGGCTCCGGCGACATCCACCCGGGCACGAACCACGTCCAGCCGGGCAACCGAGCCGGCCTGATACCGGGCCTCGGTCTTCTTGAGAAAGTCATCCGCCAGGGCTTTCGCCTCCTCCAGGTTTCGCTGGTGACGCAGTGCCGTGAGGAGCGAGTCGTACGTCTGGGAGGTCTGGACGGCGATGTTCTGCTTGAGGAACGTGAGGTTGGTCTCGGTAAACTGTACGTCGGCCCGGCCGATCCGATTCCGGAGTCTGAACTTGTCCGGGAACGGAATGGTCAGCAACGCGCTGGCAATCTTGTCGGTGGCCGGGCCGCGGAAGAGGCCGGTCGCGGCGTTGAAGTCGAGGCTGAACGCCGGGTCGGGAATGGCGGTCCCCTGCACCCGCCGGGCCCGGGCCTGGGCGACCTGCTCCTCAACCGCGCGGAGTTGGGGATTCCGGCGGAGCGCCGAGTCGATCGCCTCGCGGCGGGTCAGGCAGAGTCTCTCCGGAACGGAAACGGCTCCGGCGGCGGCGGCGCCCCTGACACAGTCAGGCGGCACCCGGACGCCGGCCGAATCAGCGGCGGGGCGCACCGCCGACGAACGGCGCAGAGACGTATCCTGTTGGGCCAGGACGACCATCGGCGCCATGGCAAGCCAGACGGCACCCAGCGTTCCCCACGTTTTCATATCCCGCGATCGCATGCAGGGATCTCCCGAATTGAATGGATCGAGCGGCACCCGTTGCCGGGACCGCGAGCAATCGAATCAGACGGGAAGGTTGGGGGGACCCCGGGAGGTCGGCCGGCCCGGATGGACCAAGGCCAGGAGGCAGGAACCGCCCTCGATCGGCGTCCGGGCCACCTCGGCCCGGACCGCGAGGGTGGGAACAGCGGAAACAGGAGTGACACCGGCGCTGACCGCCGCCGCACCCAGGCACTGGTCCGCGTGATGGCGGAAGGTGGCCGACTCGACGTGATGGAGCGACTCCGGGCCGTCGTCGCCGACATGCCCGATCAACTCGAACGCCATGGGCGCCCCTCCGGAAAGGAGGAGCGCCAAGGCGATCACCCGTTTGAGGGCCGGGATCCAGCGGCAGTGCATCCCTAATAGTATCGCCCA
>JAYUZK010000333.1:0-2982 GCA_043751835.1 Gemmatimonadota bacterium
TGCACGCTGACGCCGCCGAAGTGCCCGCCTTCATAGCGATAGTCCGGCCGCATCGACATCGCGAAGTGATGAACGTCCTCGGCCCGCCACACGATCGTCTTCCGCCCCGGCCCCTTCGGGGCGCAGGCATCGGCCGGCACCGCCGCAAGGGCGGTCGGATAGAAATCCCGCTGGTATTCGATCGCGAGGCCGGGCGTCCGGTTGGCACGCTCCCACCCAGGATCGCCGCAGAGCGGCACCCCGGTCGAACCGATCACCTGGTCGTCGGGCACGTCGAGGCGGACGGTGAAATCGCCAAAGTCCCCGTAAAACTCGCCGGCCGGATAGAGCGGATGCTCCTCCCACCCGTGCTTGTCGTAGGCCACGACGCGGGGGTACCACTGGGCGAAATCGAAGGCCCGCCCGCGGCGTCCCTGTCGCCGAGGCGTGGTCGACGGCCGGGCCAGCCATCCCAGCTCGGCCACCAGCGAATCGCCCGGCGCGAGGGGTCGGGGCAGAACGAAACGGACCACCGTGCTGTCGGGCGCGAAGGGATACACCGGCGCCACAGTGACGCCCATGATCCGGACGTCGCTCACCCGGTTCATGCCAAAGTCGGGGTCCCTGAGGTCGTTGAATCGGCGGCGATGCTCGACGCTGTCAGCATCCGCCCAGCGTGAGCCGGGCCGGAACGCGTTCAGGTAGAGGTGGAACGCAAACGTCCTGAGCGTGTCAGGCGACTGGTTGCGGTACACCACTCGCTCGGTGCCGCGGAGCAGGCCGGCGGGTTCGTCGAGCGACGCGCTGATGTCATAGGAGATCCGCTGCTGCCAGTAGGGAGTGGCGCCGGTTGCGGCCTGCAACAACGCCAGGAAGGGGACGAGCATTCGGACCCGGATGGTAAGGACTTTGGAAGTTACCCGCCTCCGGCGTTAGAACCACGCCCCCAGTCGAAGGTAGAACGCTCCCCGGCCGTTGCTCGCCATCCCATAGGCGACGTCCATGGGCCCGATCGGCGTGTCGGCGCCGAATCCGAAGCGGGCGCCCGCCAGCCAGTCCGCATTCAGAGCCTGGGTCCACGCCCGGCCCGCGGCCACCAGCACCCGCGCCTGGATCGGCCCCCGAATCGCATAGCCCAGTCGCACCGACCCGTCGAGGTCGCGAGTCCCCCGGCGCTCGCCCAGGTGGAGTCCTGGAAAGCCGTCGTCACCGCCTAACGGAAAGGTCCACTGGGGCGGGAGCGTCTCCGATCCCCACCCGAGGCGGACCGTCGGCAGCACGCTCCAGCGGCGCCGGGCCACCGTCCAGGCGCCGGTCACCCGCACAGACTGGATCCGCGCCGTGCCCATGGCTTCGCCCACCAGGTGCGGACCGGTCCGCCCCTCGCGCTCGGCTCGGACCGAGGCGCCGAATCCGGTCCGGCCCGGCAGGCCGTCGCCACCCCAAGCCAGATAATCGGCGGCCGGACGAATTCGCCAAGCATCCTTCACCCGGAACTCGACCCCGGCGCTCAATCGGCCGTCGGTGGTGCCGAGGTCAGGCAGCTCCTGGCCGTCGCCGTCAAACCGACGAACGTCCTCGCGCCGGATCCGGACGATGCCGTTGGGCGTGATCCGTGACCACCCCGCATCGAAGTGCCAGAGAACGATGCCGTAGAGTTCCCGCTGGAACCGGCCGAACGACGCGAGGGCGCTCGCCTCGACCCCGGGGCCGAAGAGGGTCCGGTCGAACAGGCCAAGCCACGCCCGCCCGCCGAGTTCATGATCGTAGGCAAGCCCGCCGCCACCCACCGTGGTCGGCGCCGGAATCGGCTCGATCGCGAACCGGACCGAGTCGGCGCTGCCGGTTGGATTGAGCCAGACGCCTCGGAACGCCTCCGCGTCCGCCAGACCGATCAGCCGGTCCGTGAGTCGTCCTTCGACGATCGGCCCTCCGGGTGTCAGCCGGAGCATCCGGGCCACTACGGTGCTGTCGCCCGCGCTTCCGGTCGTGACCCGCCAATCGATCAGCGTACCGGGCACGGCAAGAACGACCGGGCGAGGACCGTGCGGAAGACAGCGGGCTCGGCCAATGGTGGTATCCGCCGCCGCCCGGCCGCGGCGAAGAATCTCCGCCACCGATTCCCGGGAAAAATCGAGACTTCGAAATCCGTTCACCGCCGGCCGGACCATGACGTCGCCCTCGCCGAGGCGGGCCGGTGGCTGGTGGAACAGGAAATCGAGGAGCTGATTGGCGAGGGCGAGCGGCGATTCGACGTCGAGCGACGGCTCGGGATGGGCGGTCACGTCCGAAACGATCACCCGCTCCGCACCGGCCGCGCGGGCCTCCGCCACCGGAATGTTGGCCGAGAGGCCGCCATCGACCAGGATCGCGGAGCCCACCGCGACCGGAGAGAAGACCAGCGGAATGGCACTGCTGGCCCGGACGGCCCTGGCAAGATCGCCGTCCGTGAGCACCACGGTGCTTCGGTCTCGGAGATCGGTGGCCACCGCCCGAAACGGAATCGGGAGCCGGTCGAACCGGCCCCGGGCCAGCAGATTGCCCCGAAGCATCGCCGCGTTGAGGCGGGCGTTAGGCTCGGTCTCGTCCACGATCCCGGTCTGCAGCTCGAATCCGCTGCTCCCCCGGACCATGAACAGCAGCGGCATCCGATGGTCCCACGGATGCGGCGCCGGCTGGTGAAACGGCCGGGCCAATTCGGAGACCGGAAGGGTCCGGGCCAGCGAATCGATCTGGCGGGCGTCGTACCCAGCGGCATACAGCGCCCCGACGATGGCCCCCATGCTGGTGCCGACGATCAGATCAGGCCGGATCCCGAGACTGTCGAGCGTCCGGAGCACCCCGATGTGCGCCAGGCCCTTGGCGCCGCCACCGCTCAAGACCAATGCGGTCCGGGCGGGCCGGCAATCCTGAGCGACGAGGACTCGGCCCACGTGCAGCACCAGCAGCGGAAGGATTCGACCAATTCGCATGGGCGGAAAGTAATGGCAACGAAAAAGGCCT
>JAYUZK010000334.1:0-3528 GCA_043751835.1 Gemmatimonadota bacterium
GTGATCTCTTCGGCCTTGAGCCGGTGATTCCCTTGCACCACGATGCTGTCGACCACGGGGGCCGCCGGCAACGCCGCGGGTTGCTGAGCGGCCAGAGAACGCGGGCCCATGACGAACAGTACGAGCAGCAGCGCCGCTGCAACGGTGTGCAGCGGCGCCTTCAAGATGCCCCCAAGGCCCCAGACCCAACCAGTATTCACCCGCCGAACCGCCTTACGCGTGCGACCCGGACAAGGCCCGGAACACCAGCTTGTCGCCTTCGGGGGCGAGATCGACCTCGATCTCCTCGCCACGGGTGATGTCCCCGGCCAGGAGCCGCTCCGACAGCGGATCTTCGATGTGCTTCTGAATCGCCCGCTTGAGCGGGCGGGCTCCGTAGTTCTGATCATATCCCTTGGTCACCAGGAAGTCCTGGGCCGCCGGCGTGAGCCGCACCTCGCCGCCCACGCGCTTGTCGAGGTCCCTGATCAGGATGGCGACGATCTTGACAATGTGGTCCTTGTCGAGCGGGTGGAACACAATCACGTCGTCCACCCGGTTCAGGAATTCGGGATTGAAGACCTTGGCGATCTCTTCCTTGACCGTCTCGGCGATCTTGGCGAACGACAGCTGGCCACCGGTCTGATGAAACCCCATCGACTTGTTCTGGGTGATGTCGCGGGCGCCGACATTGGAGGTCATGATGACGACCGTGTTCTTGAAGTCGATGATCCGCCCGTAGTTGTCGGTGAGATGCCCTTCGTCGAGCACCTGGAGCAGGATATTGAACACGTCGGGATGGGCCTTCTCGATTTCGTCGAGCAGGACCACGGAGTACGGTTTCCGCCGGACCGCTTTGGTCAGCGTCCCCGAGTCCTCGTAGCCCACATAGCCCGGAGGCGCCCCGATCAGACGCGACACCGAAAACTTCTCCATGTACTCCGACATGTCGACCCGGATCAGCGCGCTCGGATCGGCGAAGAGGAACTGGGCCAACGAACGCGCCAATTCGGTCTTCCCCACCCCGGTGGGGCCGGAGAAGATGAACGAGCCGATCGGCCGGCGAGGATCCTTGAGACCGGCGCGCGAGCGGCGAATGGCCCTCGACACAGCCGTGATCGCCTCGTCCTGGCCTACCACCGACTTGTGGATCTCGTCTTCCATCCGGAGGAGCCGCGAGGTCTCCGCCTCCTGAAGACGGGTGAGGGGAATCCCGGTCCACCGCGAAACGATGAACCCGATCGCCTCCTCGTCGATCACCGGACGCGAACTGGCCCGATCCCGCTCCCACTCTTCGTGCTTGAGCCGGATCTTGGTCTGAAGATCGCGCTCCGAGTCCCGCAGCGAAGCGGCCCGCTCGAAATTCTGGTCGCGGACGGCGTTTTCCTTCTCCTGATTGACCTTTTCGAGCTCACCCTTGAGCTGGGCCAGCTCCGGCGGCGGAGCCTGGCTGGCGAGCCGGGCCCGGGCACCGGCCTCGTCAATCACGTCGATCGCCTTGTCCGGAAGGAACCGGTCGGTGATATACCGGTCCGACAACTCGGCCGCCGCCTTGAGCGACGGGTCGGGGATCACCACGCGGTGATGGTCTTCGTACTTCTTCCGAAGGCCCTTGAGGATCTCGATGGTCTCTTCGACCGTGGGCGGGTCAACGATGACGGCCTGGAACCGGCGTTCGAGCGCGCCGTCCTTCTCGATGTACTTCCGGTATTCGTTGAGGGTCGAGGCGCCGACGCACTGGAGCTCGCCGCGCGCCAGGGCCGGCTTCAGCATATTCGACGCGTCGATGGCGCCCTCGGCCGCGCCGGCGCCAACCAGCGTGTGGAGTTCGTCGATGAAGAGGATCACGCTCTTGTTCTGGACGATCTCGTTCATGACCGCCTTGAGCCGCTCCTCGAACTGACCCCGGTACTTGGTCCCCGCGATGACCGCCGCCATGTCGAGCGACAGCACCCGGTTGTCCCGGAGTACGTCGGGACACTGAGCGGTGGCGATCAGGATGGCGAGGCCCTCCACAATCGCCGTCTTGCCGACGCCCGGCTCGCCGATCAGGACCGGGTTGTTCTTCTTTCGGCGGGCCAGGATCTCCATCACCCGCTGGATTTCCTTCTGCCGCCCGATGGTCGGATCGAGTTGTCCTTCGGCCGCAAGCTGGGTCAGATCACGGCAGAAATGATCGAGCGCGGGAGTCTTCGACTTCTTCTCCGCCTTCGGCGAGGCCGAGGCGGGTGGGGCCGACGGCGCGACGCTCGCAGTCTGCGGGGGCATCTCGGAACCAAGGAGCCGAAGCGTCTCGGACCGCGATTGTTCGAGGGTAACGCCCGCGTCCGTCAACACCTGGGCTGCGATCCCCTTCTCCTCCCGCAGGAGACCGAGGAGAAGATGCTCGGTGCCGACGTAGGAATGGTTCAGCTCGCGCGCTTCTGTCATCGCAAGCTCAAGCACCTTCTTGGCCCGCGAGGTGTAGGGCAGATCGGGCCCGGGCGCAGAGGACGCTTTGCCCTTCTTGACCGTCTCCTCGATCTTCTGCTGGATTTCCTCAAGGTCGACGGTCAAATTGGTGAGAACGGCGGCCGCGACCCCCTCACCCTCCCGGATCAGACCGAGGAGGATATGCTCCGTGCCCACGTATTCGTGGTGGAGCCGGGCCGCTTCCTCCCGCGCCATCTGGAGGACTTTTCGGACCCGGTCGGTAAAGTTGTAACCGTTCATAGTCCCTGCCCCCGTCGGACTTCGTCTTCCAAGGTCCGGCGAACAAGATCCGCCCGCCGAATCGCCATTTCCTCGCCTCCAAGCGGCTGGCCCGCTCCAGCCACCAGATGGGCCGGTTGGGTGAACACCAGCAGCTTGTTGAGCGCATACATTCCGACGTTTTCGATCAGCTTCAGACTCACACCCAATCGAACGCCGGAGAGCAGGTTCATGGTCTCCTCAAAGTCGAGGGAACGGGCGTACCGCAACAGACCGTACGCCCGCCACACCTTGTCCTCGAGCACCGCCGGCGCATCGCGGAGCAGCACCTGCCGGGCCCGCTCCTCGACCAGAATGACGTGCTGCACAATCGCCGCCAAATGGTCCAGCAACTCCCGCTCGCCCTTCCCCAAGGTCGTCTGATTCGACAACTGAAAGAAATTGCCGACGACCTCACTACCCTCACCGTAGAGACCCCGATAGGTCAGGCCGATCTTGGTCAGCCCATGCAAGGTCTTGTTGATTTCCTTCGTCAAAACCAGGCCCGGAAGATGGATCAGGACCGACGCCCGAAGCCCCGTTCCGACGTTGGTCGGGCACGAAGTAAGGTAACCGAACTCAGGGTGGAATGCGAAGGCAAGTCGTTGCCCCAGTTCGGCGTCCACCGCTTCAACCAGGCCCCAATTCGCCTCGAAATCGACCCCCGAACCGAGCACCTGGAGCCGGAGGTGATCCTCCTCGTTGACCATCACCGCCGCCCTGTCCTGCAGAAGCAATGCCCTGGCGTTCCTGGGCCGGCCCCGGTCGTCCTCACCGGCCAACTCCCGGCTGATCAAGTGTCGTTCCAATAGCAGCCGC
>JAYUZK010000335.1:0-5333 GCA_043751835.1 Gemmatimonadota bacterium
CTCCGACGCTCGGTGTTCAACGCCCAGAATCCGGGCGAACGGACTCGACCGGAAGGCCAGCGCCAGCCGTTCCGCCAGCCCGAGCCCATACGGGGGATCAGCGAACCCCACGTCGTAGCCTTCGGGTGGCGCCTGATTCAGAAACCTGAACACGTCCTGTCTGACGACCGTGACGCTGGAGCCGGCCCGGAGCGCCTCGACGTTGGCGCGAATCGCCTCGAGCGACGGCGGATCGATCTCAACCAGCGTCGCATGGCTGGCGCCCCGCGACAGCGCCTCGAGTCCGAGCGCTCCGCTCCCGGCGAACAGGTCGATCACCGAGGCGCCGGCGAGGGCCGGTCCCACAATGCTCATCCAGGCTTCCCGAACCCGGTCGGCGGTCGGGCGAACCCGGGCGTCCCCGGGCACCTTCAGCCGTCGCCCACGCCATTCCCCCGCCACGATCCGGGTCACGCCGCTTTCGAACTTGAGCTTCGGCCGGCGCCCTGATCGGCCGGCGCGAGCCCCACCAGCTTGGCTTGAAGGTAATTCTGTCCGCGGAACTCGTGGCGTTCGAGCCGGAACGCGGCATCGATCGGATCCTGGCCGAGCCAGCCGACCCGGTCGGCAAACTGAAAGCCGATCGCCGCAACCCCGCCGCCCTCACCCTTGAGAAAGCCCCGCAAATGTTCGGCCTTCTGGCCGACGTAGCTCCAGTTGACGAGCCGTGCCTCGCGGGTGAGGAAGACCGGCCCGGGATTCCCCATTCCGCACGGCTCGAGGTGCCGGCAGAGCCGCTCGAGGTCGTCAGTGGCGTCCTTCAAATCGATTTCGAGATCGACCCGCTGCTCTGGACCGAGCCCGGCCGGATCGATGATCCGGGCACAGGCTTCGGCGAAGCGGACCCGGAACTCGTCGATCCGGTCGCGCCGGATGGTCACCCCGGCCGCCATCTTGTGGCCACCATAGCGCTCGAGAAGATCCGCGCAATCGCCGAGCACATGGTGGAGGTCGATCCGCGAAATGCTCCGTCCGGACCCCTTGCCGATCTCGCCGTCGAGGCCGATCAGGAAGGTCGGACGGCCAAACCGTTCCACCACGCGCGAGGCCACAATCCCGACCACGCCGGCATGCCAGCTGTCGGAGGCGAGCACCAGCCCAGCCGTCCGATCGAGATCAACCGACGTCTCGATGTGTTCGATCGCCTCCGCCAGGATCCGCTGATCGATGCCCTGCCGCTCGGCGTTCAGTTGCTCGAGCCGCTGGGCCAGGGTCATCGCCTCATCCATGGAATCGGTGAGGAGGAGGCGGAGTCCGTCGTTGGCGTCGCCGATCCGGCCCGCGGCGTTGAGCCGGGGCCCCAGGGTAAACCCAACCTGCGAAGCCCGGATCTCGGCGTCATGGATGCCGGCCACCGCCGCCAGGGCCCGAAGTCCTGGCCAGCGGGACCTCGCCAGGACCTTCAAACCATGACGGACAAGGATCCGGTTCTCCCCGACCAAGGGCACGACGTCGGCCACCGTGGCCACGGCGGCAAGATCGAGAAAGTGGAGCGGCAGTGTTGACGGCAGCCCGAGCGGGCCCACCAGGGCCTGGACCACTTTGAAGGCGATCCCGGTCCCGCACAACGACCCCAGGCCGGACGTGTCGTCGGGCCGCTGGGGGTCGACGATCGCGGTGGCGGGTGGCGGCTCCGGGCCGAGCAGGTGGTGATCGGTGACCACCACGTCGAGGTCGGCCTCCCGTGCCTGCCGCACGGTCTCGACCGCGGTGATGCCGCAGTCGCAGGTGATCACCAGCCTGGCCCCGATCTCGAGCGCCCGGGCCAGACCGGCCGGACCGAAGTCGTACCCATCCCGCATCCGATGGGGCACGAACGCCTCCGCCCGGGCGCCCGCGAGCCGGAGGGCCCGGGTCAGCAGGGCCGAGGCGCACTGGCCGTCCACGTCGTAATCACCGTGGACGAGGATCTGGTGCCCGGCTTTGACGGCCCGGACGATCGTCTCCACTGCCTCCGCCATCCCCGCCAGCGTCATCGGGTCGGACAGGCTCTCGAGCTCGGGGCGGAGAAACTGCCGGGCCTCGGCCGGATCGCCATAACCCCGCTGCACCAGCAACGCCGCCAGTGCGGGCGGCACGTTGATGGAGCGCGCCAGCGCGTCGACCGGCACCCGGTCCGGCGGCGGCGCGATCACCCAGCGGGGCGGAAGTTGCCTCACCCGACGAATTCCTCGGCGTAGAGGATGACCCCGCATGCTTCGCAGTTGTCGAGGATCAGGCCGGCCCGGATCTGGGTCCGCCGGTTCCGCGGCACCGCGGTGTAGCAGGAGCCGCAGGCCTCGCCACGAAGCGGCACCACCACCGCCACGGTCCGGGCCGAGCGGAGCCGGTCGTAGCGGGCCCGAAGGGTTCGCTCGATGTCGGTCGCGCTGGCGTTCCGAGCCGATTTCGCGGCCTCGCGCTCGCTCTCGATCGACGCCTGCTCCCCCGCGATCCGTTCCCGCTCGGCCGCCTGCGACTCTTCGAGCTGCTGGGCGCGCTCCTCCGCCGCCTTGAGCCCGCGCTCGAGATCGTGGACCCCCTCGGACACCTTGACCCATTCGCCCTCCTCCTTGGCGAGCACCTGCCGGGCCATGTCCACCTCGGTCATCACCGCCTGGGCCTCGCGAGCGCCGCGGGCCACCTCAAGCCGCGACCGTCGTTTTTCCTGGATGATCCGGTAGCTGTCGATCTTGACCTCGACATCCTCCCGTTTCTTGACGCCGTCCTCCAGCCGCTTCTGGGCCACCGTGGCCGCACGGCGGGCCGCCTCGAGCTCGGTGTCGAGCCGGGCCTTTTCGTCAAGGATGGCCTTGAGGCGAACGTCGGCCTCGAGAAGGATGAGATCCTTGGATTGGAGATTGAGCAGTTTGGCGAGTTCAGCTTGCATGGGTCCGTTCATCCTTCACGTCGAGCGTCCGGGGTACGGGAGCGGGGTTGAGTCTTGTGCTTCTCCCAGCCAAGTCGCGCTTTCGCGGTCGGCGGGAGCTGCTGCTTGGAATCCTGGCGGGCGGCAATTTCACTGACCGGCGGAAGCGCTTCGGCCATCGCGCGCTCTTCGAGCCGGCTCACCGACGCCGCGTAGAGTTCGTCTTCCTTGACACCATCGAGATCGGCGCCGCGTTCCTGGAGCCGCTGCCAGGCGCTCCGGGCCGCGGGCGACAGCCCCTCGGCCAGATCCGCAACCGGGGCGTCGCCGGGGAACGCCAGCAACGCCTCGAAGATCTCCCGAAAGGTGCCGACCTCGAAACGAGTCGGCGCCACCTCGGTTCGGGCCCGGCCGAGCCACTCGGGGCCCTTGAGCAGGAGCGCCAGCAGATCGGCCTCGGTCCGCTGCCCGACCCGGCGGGGCTGGGCCCGGGCCGGACCAAGGTCGGCGCTCGGCGGCCCGGGCCGGGGCGGTGGGGGCGCCGGCGGTTCGTAGCGCGGCTTGGCGGCAAGTTCCTGCTCCAGCACCGCCCGCGACACCCCGACCTTTTCTGCCACCCGGCCCACGTAAAGATCCTTCGCGATCGGATCGCTGGCAGCCCGAATGGTCGGGATCAGCCGGTCAAGGGCCTCCCGGCGCCGTTCGACCCCCTCGAACCAGCCTTTTCTTTCGAGCAGCTGGATTTTCCGCTCCACTACGTCGACGGCGTCGTCGAGCACCGCCAGAACGGCCTTGGCGCCGCCCGTCCTGGCCAGGCTGTCGGGATCCTCTCCGTCGGGCAGGGTCGCCACCTTGACCCGGAGCCCGTGACGCAAGCCCTCGTCGCCGGCGCGGAAGGTAGCCTTGAGACCGGCGGCGTCCGAGTCGTACATCAGCACCACGGTCGGGGCGAGCCGTTTGATCAGGGCGGCCTGGTCGGACGTCATCGCGGTGCCTAACGGTGCCACGACATGCTCGATCCCGGCCACCACCAGCCGGAAGACATCGAAGTACCCCTCCACCAGAATCGCGGAGCCCTCTTTCCGGATCGCGTGCCTGGCCTGGTGCAAGTTGTACAGGGTGCTGCCCTTGTGGAAGATCGGCGACTCGGGCGAGTTGAGGTACTTGGGCTCCCCGGATCCGAGAATCCGGCCCCCGAACGCCACCGTCCGGCCCCGCTGGTCCTTGATCGGGAAGAGGAGCCGGCCCCGGAACCGAGGAGACATGGTGCCGTCGTCCCGCTTCACGAGCAGTCCGGCCTCGACGAGAATCCGTTCGTCGAGGCCGAGTTGCTGCATGGCGGCGGGAAACGACCGGTCCGCCGGAGCAAATCCCAGCGCCCACTCGGCCGCGACCGGCATCGGCACATCCCGGGACTCGAGGTAGGTTCGGGCCGCCTCGGCATCCTTCCCTTCCCGGAGCCGGGCCGCGAACCACTCCTCCGCCACCGCCATCGCCGAGAACAGCGGCTCCCGCGGATCGGGCCCTTCGCGGCTGGGCCGGTCGGGAATCACGATCCCGGTCCGTCGGGCCACATCCCGCACCGCGGTGGGATAGTCCATCCCGAACCGCTTCATCAAGTAGGTGAAGATGTCGCCGGCGGCATGGCAGACGTAGCAGTAGTAGAGCCCCTTCTTCGGCACGACGGCAAAGTTCCGGTGGGTCCCGCCGTGGAATGGGCAGCACCCCCGCCAGTCGGTGCCGGTCCGCTTGAGGCTCACCGATTCACCGACAATCTCCACGAGATCGGCCGCGTCACGGACCTGCTCGATCACCTCGTCGGGGATCATCATCAGGCCTTGAACTCCGCCACGGTCGCGCCCGATCCGCCCTGGTTGGCCGGCGCGTACTCGAACCGGACCACCCGCCGGTCCGACGACAGCACCTCGCGAACCCGGTCGCGGACCACCCCGGTCCCCATCCCGTGAATGATCCGGAGATAGGGATTCTCCGCCAGGATCGCGGCGTCAAGCGCGGCGGTCACCACCGTAATCGCCTCGTCGCCCCGCATGCCCCGGAGATCGATCTCGAACGGAGCGGACGGGGCCGAGTATTCCTTGCGCACCGGCTCTCGCTCGGGCCGGGGCGCCGGGCCCGCGAGCGGCGTGACTTCGGCCGCCGCCACCACCACCTTGACGCTGCCTAACGTCACGACCAGTCTCCCGTCGCGCCGGACCTCCCGGACGATGCCGGTGCCGCCCGCAGGCAGGCGAACCCGGTTACCGGGTCCGACGGCGCGCCCAGCCTCGGCCGTTTCCTCAACGTCACGATCGAGCGCCACCTGCTCCGACCGGGCGGCGTCCTCCACCACCCGACGCGCCTCCCGGGCCCGCACCGGATCGACCGCGCCCCGGGCCAGCTTCAGGGCCTCCTCCACGGTCGAACGCGCCTCGAGGAGGTGGCGGCG
>JAYUZK010000336.1:0-8373 GCA_043751835.1 Gemmatimonadota bacterium
GATGGGGTAGTAAACGCCGGCCAAGGCGGCCCCGGCGGCCAGCGAGAACAACAAGGTCAGCGCGAAAAGGAGGATATGGCGCCACCACCCGACCGGCGCATCCCGCTCCAAGGCCCGGACCAGCACCAACCGGCCGGCCCGTCGATTCGCCCAATAGTGGGCCCCCTGCCAGCCCCCAAGGAACGCGGCGAGGTCCCCCGACGGCTTCCGGTGGTCGGGCAAAACCAAGGCGTCGACCACCTCGCGGCTGCCGAATCGGATCGTCCGCCAGGCGGAGAAGAATTGGGGAAATTGGTCCAAACCCTTGACGCTCCCGGGGGCTGCCCGCTAGAATATCGTGACCAACCGACCAGTCTTCCTCCCGATCACCACGTCTCAATCCCACATCAGGACCCGGACACCAAACACAGGTGACGGAAAACGAGGCTCCCCCCGTGGACATATCCGAACTGAAGCAGAAGTCAGTCGCAGAACTGCACCAACTCGCCCAAGAGTTGAACATCACCAACTACTCGGGCCTTCGCAAGCAGGATTTGATCTTCCGGATCGAGCAGTCCTTGCTCGACAAGGACACCGTCATCCGCGGCGAGGGCGTCCTCGAGATTCTTCCTGAAGGGTATGGCTTCCTCCGAAGCCAGGACTGGAACTACCTCTACGGCCCCGACGATATCTACGTCTCGCCCAGCCAGATCAAGCGGTTCGATCTCGGGACCGGCGATACGATCATGGGCCAGGTCCGCCCGCCGAAGGAGGGCGAGCGGTACCTGGCGCTGCTCAAGGTCGAGCAGGTCAACTACGAGGAACCGGAAAAGACCAAGCATCGGATCGCTTTCGACAACCTGAAGCCACGCTATCCGGACCGACGGATCCGGCTCGAGGGCAAGTCGGGTGATCTCTCGATGCGGGTGGTCGATCTGCTGGCGCCCATCGGCATGGGGCAGCGCGGTCTGATCGTGGCCCAGCCCAAGGCCGGCAAGACGATCCTGATGCAGAAATTGGCCAACGCGATCACCGAGAACCACCCGGAGATCGTGCTGATCGTCCTGCTGATCGACGAACGCCCGGAAGAAGTCACCGACATGCAGGAAAACGTGAAGGCCGAGGTCATCGCCTCGACCTTCGACGAACCGGCCGACCGGCACGTCCAGGTTGCCGACATGGTGATTGAAAAATCGAAACGACTGGTCGAGCATGGCCGCGACGTCGTGATCCTGCTCGATTCGATCACCCGCCTTGCCCGGGCCCACAACGTGGTGGTCCCGCACTCGGGCAAGATCCTCTCGGGCGGTGTCGACGCCAACGCGCTCCAGAAGCCGAAGCGGTTCTTCGGCGCGGCCAGGAACATCGACGGCGGTGGCTCCCTCACCATCATTGCGACGGCGCTCATCGACACCGGCTCCCGGATGGACGAGGTGATTTTCGAGGAGTTCAAGGGCACCGGTAACAGCGAAATGGTCCTCGACCGGAGGCTCGCCGACCGGCGGATCTGGCCGGCCCTCGACGTCCAGAAGACCAGCACCCGGAAGGAAGAGCTCCTGATGGACAAGGACGAGCTCAACCGGGTCTACCTGCTCCGGAACTTCCTGGCCGACATGCCGCCGGTCGAAGCGATGGAATTCCTCCTCGAACGGATGAAACGCACCAAGTCGAACAAGGAATTCTTCGCGACGATGGTCCAGTAGGGACGAGCGTGAGCTTGCCCCTACCCGAGAGTGGCCGGATCCTCGCCGTCGATTGGGGTGAACGTCGGATCGGCCTCGCCATCTCCGATGAAACCCAGACGATCGCGAGCCCCCTCGACACCCTCACCCGACGCCCCGGGAAGCGATTCCCGATGCCGGCGTTCCTGGCCCATGTCGCCGAACTCCAGCCCACCGGGATCGTCGTAGGCCTCCCCCTCGAGTCCTCGGGCGAGGATGGATTTTCCGCGCTCGCCGCCCGAGCCCTCGCGGCCGAACTCGGCGGCCGGACCTATCTCCCGGTCCTGCTCTGGGACGAACGGATGTCCACCGCGAGGGTGCTCGCGTCGATCCGGGAGCAGGGCGGCTCCATCCGGGGCCAGGAGGAACGGGTCGACGCCCTCGCGGCCGCCGTCATCCTCCAGCACTATCTCGACTCTCGCCGCACCCAGGACCATGCCTGACCGAGCCCCGCTCCGCGCCATCCCGGCGGGCCTGCTCACCCTCACCACCGTCCTCGCCGCCTGCGGGGCGCCTCCGGCACCAGGACCGGTCGAGGGAGTCTTCCTCCCCATCGGCAGCACTCTTGGCCCCATCACCGACAGCCTCGTCGCCCATGGCATGGTCCAGAACCGAAAGTGGTTCACCTTCATCGCCAGAGCGGGACGGTTCGATCGGAGGCTCAAGGCAGGCTACTACGAATTCCGGCGTGGCGACCCGGCGCTGGACATCCTCCGCCGCCTCGCCGCGGGTAGCGAAAAGACCACCAGGATCACCATCCCCGAGGGCTTCACGATCCTTGACATGGCAGCCCTGGCCCAGGGCCACCTCGGGGTACCGGCCGATTCATTTACCGGGGCCGCCCACGATCCCCGCCTCGTCGTCGAATTCGGCGCCGATGGCGAGAGCCTCGAGGGCTTCCTCCTGCCGGAGACCTATTTCGTTTCCCGCCTGATCACCGCCCGCGGCCTGGTCCGGGAAATGGCCGCCTTGTTCCGCCAGCACTGGCAACCGAATTGGGACGCCCGGGCCCGGGCCATGGGATTGAGCCGACGCGAGCTGGTCGCCCTCGCCTCCATCGTGGAGGGCGAAGCCAAGGTCGATACCGATCGCCCCATCATCGCCGCCGTCTACCTGAATCGTCTGCGGTGTCGAATGCTGCTGCAGGCGGATCCGACGGTTCAGTTCGCGATCCAGAAGCAGACCGGAAGCCGGAAGCCGCGATTGTTCGCCCGTGACTACCGGTTCCCGTCGCCGTACAACACCTATCTCCACCCGGGCCTGCCGCCAAGTCCGGTCGGGGCCCCGAGTCTCAAGAGCATCGAGGCCGTTCTGGCACCGGCGGCGGTACCCTATCTGTATTTCGTCGCCGGCGCTGACGGGCGCCATGTCTTCTCGCGGACGTATGGGGAGCATCTGAGGACCGTGGCCCGAATCCAGGCGGCGGCCCGCAGGGCGCGTCGAAAGGAAGCCGGCCGGTGAACCCGATCCGGATCGTCGAGGTGGGTCCCCGGGACGGCCTCCAGAACGTAAAGGGCGTCATCCCGACCGAAGTGAAAATTGCCTTCGTCGATGCCCTCTCCGAGGCTGGCTCCGACGAGATCGAGGTGAGCTCGTTCGTCTCGCCCAAGTGGGTCCCCCAACTTGCCGACGCGGACGAAGTGTTCCGCCGGATCGGTCGACGACCCGGCGTTCGCTATATGGCCTTGGTACCGAACGAGGCCGGCCTCGACCGGGCCGTTGCCGCCCGGGTCGACAAGATCGCCGTCTTCACCGCCGCCAGCGAAACCTTCAATCGGAAGAACATCAACGCGTCGATCGCGGAATCGATCGAGCGGATTCGCCCGGTCGTCCGGCAGTCGCCGGTCCCGGTCCGCGGCTACATCTCGACGGCCTTTCATTGCCCCTTTGAGGGGCCAATCGCGCCGGCGACGGTCGTGCCGGTAGCCCAAGCGCTCCTCGCGCTCGGCTGTAGCGAACTCTCGATCGGCGACACCATCGGGAAGGCCACCCCGGATGAGGTCTCCTCCTTGCTCAAACGGCTCCTGCCCGTCGTCGGCGCCGATCGGATCGCCATGCACTTCCACGACACCTACGGCCGCGCCGTCGCCAACGCCGAACGGTCGGCTGCTCTCGGGATCCGGGTGTTCGACGCCAGTGCCGGCGGGATCGGCGGCTGCCCGTATGCCCCAGGCGCCACCGGCAATGTGGCCACCGAGGCCCTGCTGGTACTGTTCGGCCCGCGGACCCCCATCGATCGAGCCGCCCTCGACCGGGCCTCGGCCATGGTCCGGCCCTACCTCACCGGATCGCCGACGGAACCAGCGGCGGGTTAGATTCGCACCCACCGAACCTTCCCTGGAGCCCACGGGTCATGAACAAAGTATTCCCCGACGCCGCGGCCGCCTGCGCCGACCTCTTCGATGGCGCCATGATGCTCGTCGGCGGTTTTGGGCTGACGGGCGTTCCGGACGAATGCATCGCCGCTGTTCGCGACCTGGGCGTGAAGAACCTCACCGTCGTCAGCAACAACGCCGGCACCACCAACCACGGCCTCGTGCATCTGCTCCGGAGCGGCCAGGTCAAAAAGATGATGGCGAGCTATGTCGGCGAGAACGAAGTCTTCGAGAAGCAGATGCTCTCGGGCCAGCTCGAGGTCGAACTGATTCCCCAAGGGACCCTGTCGGAGCGGATTCGGGCCGGTGGCGCGGGCATTCCGGCGTTCTTCACCCCGACCGGTGTGGGCACGTTGGTGGCGGAGGGGAAGGAAGTCCGCGAATTCGATGGCCGGCGCTACGTCATGGAGCGGGGCATTGTCGCCGACTTCGCCCTGGTCCGGGCCTGGAAGGGCGACCGGCTCGGCAACCTGGTCTTCCGGAAAACCTCACGGAATTTCAATCCGATGATGGCGACCGCCGGGCGGATCACCATCGCAGAGGTCGAGCACTTGGTCGAACCGGGCGAGATCGACGGCGATCAGGTTCACACCCCAGCCATCTTCGTCCAGCGGATCTTCCAGAAGAAGACCACAGAGAAACTGATCGAACGCCGGACCGTGAGGCCCCGATGAGCGACGATATTCGGCAAGGGATCGTGGCCCGCGCGGCCCAGGAACTCACGTCGCTCAACGACCAAACCGGTTACTACGTCAATCTCGGCATCGGGATTCCGACCATGATCGCCGACAACGTGCCCCCGGGCGTCACCGTCGTACTCCAATCAGAAAATGGGATGCTCGGCGTCGGGCCCTATCCCCTCGCGGGCGACGAGGACGCCGACCTCATCAATGCCGGCAAGGAAACGGTGAGCGAGCTCCCCGGCACCAGCTATTTCGACAGCGCGACCTCGTTCGGGATGATCCGGGGCGGCCACGTCGCGCTCTGCTTCCTTGGCGCCATGCAGGTCGACGCGCAGGGCAACCTGGCCAACTGGATGATCCCGGGCAAGATGGTGAAGGGCATGGGCGGGGCGATGGACTTGGTGGCGGGAGCCCGGCGCGTCATTGTGGTGATGGAGCACACAGCCAAGGGCGCCGCCAAGATCCTGGAGCACTGCACCCTGCCCCTCACCGGCGAACGGTGTGTCAACCGGATCATCACCGAGCGGTGCGTGCTCGATGTGACACCGGCGGGTCTCAAGGTGGTCGAGTTGTTGCCCGGCTGGACCCGGGAACAGGTTCAGGAATCGACTGGGGCGAACCTCCTCCCGTCGTGACGGCCGGTCACTTCCGGCGGATGGCCGCGAGGAGCCGAAGGATGAGGCCTTTGACTTGCCGCCAGAAGACCAGGATCGCCCCGCCGATCGCGGCGAGAATCGAGGTCACCGGCATCACTTGATCAGGCCCGATATAGAGCATACTGTAAGATACTTCATATTCCCGGTCCACCCTTGAGAGTCGATCCGTTGTTCGGATCAGAAGCCAACCGACCCCTGATCACCAGTGCCCCCGCGCTTCCAGTCATCCTCCTCAAAGGTGGCCCGGATATGGTCCGAGGTCCGCGCCGGTCTGATCGGTTCGCGTTAGTTTTCAGCGGGGCAGTGTGGTTGATCGCGGCCGCCCGGGCTCGCCGCCGGACCATCCCCGCCGACATCGTCTTCCCGTTGCCGCTGCTCCACGGGACCCATCCGGCCTTGCAGACCTGATGGGACCTATCCGCGTCACGAAGAAGGGTGCCGACCGATGGGTCCACGGCCACCCGTGGATCTACGCGAGCGACCTGCTCGATAACGCGGATTCGCCTGGCCTGGTGACTGTATTGGACCAGCGCGGCAAAGCGTTGGGCACGGCCCTCTACTCGCCTCGTTCCGAAATCCGTCTCCGCCTCCTCGAACCCGACCCGAACGTCTCCATCGACGCAGGCTGGTGGCGCCGCCGCCTCGAGCAGGCGCTCGCCCGGCGGACCGGCATCGACGCCAACGCCTACCGGGTCGTCCACGGCGAGGGCGACGGCCTGCCGTCCCTCGTGATCGATCGCTACGACCATTGGGTGGTGGCCCAGCTGCTCAGCGCCGGCCTCGAGACCGAACGGGATAACATTCTGGCCGCCATCGACGCCGTGCTCGCCCCGCGCGGCGTCCTGCTCCGGAACGATGTTGGGGTCCGCCGCCGCGAAGGGCTCGCCGAGGCGATCGAACTGGTCCGGGGGGCGGTCCCCGACACCATTGAAGTCCGCGAGGGGGCGATCCGCTATCTCGCCGCCCCCTGGACCGGACAAAAGACCGGCGCCTTTCTCGACCAGCGCGAAGCCCGCCTCCGGGCCGGCGCCCTGATGCCGCCCGGCGGCCGCGGGCTCGACTGTTTCAGCTATCACGGTTCGTTCGCCCTGCACCTTGCCGCCCGGGCCGGATCGGTCATCGCGCTCGACGTGAGCCAGGATGCCCTCCGGCGAGCGGCCGAGAACGCGGCCCTGAACGGCTTCAGCAACGTCACCTGCCGGGAAGCGGACGCCTTCGACGCGCTCCGCGAGTTTGAGCGGGCCCGGCAACGATTCGAGGTAGTCGTGGTCGACCCCCCCGCCTTCGCGAAATCGAAGGCGGCCCTGCCCCAGGCCATTCGGGGCTACAAGGACATCAACCTCCATGCCCTGAGGCTCGTCGAACCCGGTGGCTGGCTGATATCGGCTTCCTGTTCGTTTCACCTGAAGTGGCCGGACTTCCTGGCCATGCTCGCCGAGGCCGCGCGCGACAGCGGCCGCAGAGTCTCGATGGTCGAGCACCTGACCCAGCCGGTCGACCACCCCGAAGTCCTTACGATTCCGGAGACCGGCTATCTCAAGGCTGCCGTTCTCCGGGTCGACTAGGCCGCCCCTCTCCCTTCCTGTTAGGCAGATTCGCTATATTACCGGGAGTTCATCCAATACCACCAATATCGTGCTGACCGCCACCCAACTCGAAGCCCGCCAGACCGTGCCCCCCGCGCGGCAGGTTCGGTCGTTGCCGTCCCTCGAGCAGCAATACCGGGCCTATCTGATGCAGCGGATCGAGGATTACAAGGACTCGATCTCCCGGTCCGAGTTGCTCCGGCTCGGCGACGAGGCGGCCCGGGACCTCCAGGGTGCCACCGATGGCCAATTACTGCTCACCGAAATGCTCATGCAGGAGACGGTGGATCAGCAGATCATCGAGCGCCTCAAGCTCCCCTCCTACCGCAAATGGCGATCAAAGATCTTGCCCCAGCGGGAAGCCCAGCGCGCGCCCAATCACTGGGGTTTGTCCGGAACGGACCCGGTGTCGGAGGTCTCCGCCCGGCTCGAACCGGGAGACCAGGTGATGGTGATCGGCGGGGGCGCGGAGGCCGCGGTGTATCTGCTTGCCGCCCATGACACTGTCATTCAGTGCCTGGTCAGCGATAGCGCCACCGCCACCAAACTCGAGGGCAAGCTGGCCACTGAATCGTTGAGCGGTCAGTGCGATGTCTTCGTCGTGATGCTCGGCCACTATTTTCCACCGGCGCTGCACGGTCCCTTTGACCTCGTCGTCATCGACGCGGCCGCCCTCAATCGGCTCCCCCGCGAACGGCAGCGGGCCCTGGTGCTGTTCGCCCAGCAACGGACCGCCCCTGACGGGCTCCACGCCGTGATCTCGGCGGACGCCGGCGTCGCCCCAGAGGGTTGCCTGACCCACTACCCGGACTGGCAGCGGATCCCCTCGACCGGCACCGAGTCGGCGCCGGCCCGGCAACAGGGGCTCCGGGGCGTCCTCCTGAGCGGCCCCCCCATCCCTCCCTCGCCCCTGACCTCACTCCGCTAACCCATCGGCCAATGCGCGCAATCGTCAAGACCACCCCCGGCGTCGGGATGACGATCGAAGACGTCCCCACTCCTCAGTGCGGACCGAACGACGTCCTGATCAAAGTCCACGCCGCCGGGGTCTGCGGCACCGATCTGCACATCTGGGAGTGGGACCGCTGGGCCAGCAACCGGCTCAAGCCGCCGGTGGTCATCGGCCACGAGTTTGCCGGCGAGATCGTCGAGATGGGCCAGGACGCTCGCCGGGCCGGGATCCTCCAGCTCGGCGAGATGGTCACCGCCGAGGGCCACATCGTCTGCGGTCACTGTCTCCAGTGCCGGACCGGGTTGGGTCACCTCTGCAAACGGACCCAGATCATCGGGGTCGATCGCGACGGAGCCTTCGCGGACTACATCGCAATGCCGGCCGGCAACGTAGTCCGTCTCCACGGCATTCCTACCGATGT
>JAYUZK010000337.1:0-7960 GCA_043751835.1 Gemmatimonadota bacterium
GCCTCCGCCGTACTCTCCGACGGGACCAGCGTGACCGTCCCGTTAGGCGACTTGATCGATGTGGCGAAGGAATCCGCCCGGCTCGGCGCCGAGATCGACCGGCTCGGTCAGGCCATCGCGGGCCAGGAGAGGAAACTCGGCAACGAGCAGTTCGTGAGCCGGGCCCCGGCCGAGATCGTCGCCAAGGAGCGGGACAAACTGGCGGGCTGGAAGGAACAAGTCGGCGTGCTCGCCGCCAAACGGGCCAGGCTCGGATGACGCCCGGCCGCTGGGCATCCGGGCTCGGGCTCGGACTCGCCGTCGCCTGCTCCCAGATTGGCGAGCCGCCGGGCGGGCCACCCGACATCGCCCCGCCGCGAGTCGTCTCGACCTACCCGGAGTCGACGATGGTGATGCCGGGGTTCAAGGGCGATGCCGAGTTCCGGTTCAACGAGATCGTGAGCGAAGGCACCTCGCCCAACTTCGGGCTCGGCAGCGGCGATCTCGAAAAACTGATCGTGCTCTCCCCGAGCAACTTTGTCCCCAAGGTCGGCTGGAAGCGGAGCCGGATCGTGGTCCGCCCCAAGGAGGGGTGGAAGCCCAACCGGGTCTACCGGATCGAGTTTCTCCCCGGCATCGGCGACCTCCGCAACAATCGCAGCAAGACGGGCCGGGTCATCACCTTCACCACCGGCGCTCCCCTGCCCACTCGATTCCTGATCGGGCGGGTGGTGGACTGGAGCACCCGCCGCCTTCTGCCGCTCGGCCTGGTCGAAGCGATGCTGCTGCCCGACAGCCTCCGGTACCGCACCAACGCCGACTCGACCGGGCGGTTCGTGTTCGGACCCCTGCCCGACGGCGAATTCGTGGTGGCGGGCGTGCTCGACCAGAACCACAACAACAAGCTCGACCTCCGGGAATCATTCGACACGATTCGGGTCAAGCCGGGCCGCGACACGGTGGGCGAATTGTGGACCTTCAAGCACGATACCGTGGCCGCCCGGATTCAGGCCCTTGCGAAGAACGACTCGGTCTCGATCACGGTCACCTTCAATCAGCAACTCGACCCGTTCCAGGAGATCTCGGTCGACTCGGTCCGGGTCAGGCTTCTGCCTGACTCGACCGATCTCAAGGTCACCTCGGTCACCACCAAGGAACGGTACGACTCGCTCTTCAACCGAGCCCCGGCGAAGAAAGACACGGCCAAGGTCGATTCCGTCGCGAGGCTGAAGGCCCACGCCGATTCGATCGCCCGGGCCGACTCCGTCGCGCGCGCGGACTCGGTAACCCGCGCCGACTCCGTTCGCCGTGCGGCGGCTGCGGCCCGCCGGAACCGGGGCCAGCCCCCACACCGGGTCGCTGAAGGCCCCCTCAAGACCAAGCCGCCGCTCTACGACCATGTCGTGGTCCGCGTGGGCACGCCGCTCAAGGCCGGAGCGCGCTATGCCGTCGAGTTGCTTGGCGTTCGTTCGGTGAGCGGAGTGGCCGGCCGGGGCATTCTCGGCATCCAGGTTCCCGAGGAGAAGCCGCCGCCCGATTCCACCAAGGCCAAGGGCGACACCACCAAGGCCACCCCCAAGGTGCCGCGGTGACCGACCGGCGGCGCGAGTTGCCGTCGGTCAACCGGTTGCTCGCATTGCCTGAAGTAGCCCGCCTCCTCGAGACGGGCCCCCGCAATCTGGTCGTGGCTGCGGTCCGGGACGCGGTGGACACCGCCCGTCGTACCGAGGCCGACCTGACGATCGACTGGGTGGCTGAGATCACCGAGCGGGTCGCCGACCGCCGCGCCCCGTCGCTCTTCCCGGTCATCAACGCCACCGGCGTGGTCCTCCACACCAACCTTGGGCGCGCCCCGCTCGCCGTCGAGGCCCTCGAGGCGGCCGTCAGGGTGGGGCGCGGCTACAGCAATCTCGAACTCGACGTGGCCACCGGGGCGCGCGGGAGCCGGCTCGATCACTGCGCAACCCTCCTGGCCGAATGCTGTGGCGCCGAAGACGGGATCGCCGTCAACAACGCCGCCGGCGCGCTCGTCCTCACCCTGAACGGGCTCGCGGCAGGGCGCGAGGTGATCATCTCCCGGGGTGAGTTGGTCGAAATCGGCGGATCGTTCCGGATCCCCGACATTCTCGAGAAGAGCGGCGCCGTGCTCCGCGAAGTGGGCACCACCAACCGGACCCATCTCGCCGACTACCGCGGCGCCCTGTCGGACCTGACCGGGGCCATCCTGGTGGTCCACCGATCCAATTTCGCGATGAGCGGGTTTGTCGCCTCGCCGCCGGTCGCCGAACTTGGCCGGCTGGCGACCGAACACGGCGTGCCGCTCATCCACGATGTCGGAAGCGGACTCCTCGCCGACCTCGCGCCGTTCGGACTGACCGGCGAGCCGCGGGTCCACGACGCCGTCCCCCACGCCGACCTCGTGCTCTTCAGCGGAGACAAGCTGTTAGGCGGACCGCAGGCCGGCTGCATCGTGGGACGCCGCCGCGCCGTGGCACCGCTCCGGAAGAATCCCTACGCCCGCGCCCTCCGCGCCGACAAGATGACGCTGGCCGCCCTCGAGGCGACGCTCGCCCTGTATCGCGACCCGGCCCGGGCTCTGGCCGCCGTTCCGGTGCTGCGGATGCTGACCATGCCGGCCGCCGTCCTCGCCGTGCGGGCGGCCACGGTCCGCGAGCGCCTCGCCGAGCACTACCCCGCGGCGCTCGAGCCCGGCCACTCGGCCGTCGGCGGCGGCTCGTTCCCCGAAGCGCCGCTCCCGACCACGCTGGTGAGCGTCGAACCGGGAACCCGTGGCGCCCACAGCCTGGCCCTGTCCCTCCGGCTCGGCCTGCCCTCGGTGCTGGTGAGGATCGAGAGCGGCCGAGTGCTGATCGACCCCCGCACCGTGGCCGCTGACGAAGTCGACGCGCTGGTGGCAGCCTTTGCCGCGGCCGCCGCCGGATGACCGCTCCCGCCGCGTTCCTCGACCGCGACGGCACCCTGATTCCCGACCGCGGCTTCCTGGGCGACCCGGCCGGGGTGGAGTTGCTTGAGGGCACCGTCGAGGCCCTCCGCACCCTCCGCGACGCCGGCTTCCGAGTGGTCGCCGTCACCAACCAGAGCGGCATCTCGCGGGGACTGATCAGCTGGGAGGGCTACCGCGCCGTGGCCGCCGAACTCGACCGCCAGCTCGAGGCCGCGGGGGTCCCGCTCGACGCCACCTACGTCTGCCCCCACTATCCGCCCCTCACCGGCCCGTGCGACTGCCGGAAGCCGGCCCTCCGCCACTACCGGGACGCTGAGTCGCGGTTCGCGCTGGACCTGGCCCGGTCCCTGTTCGTCGGCGACCGGCTGACCGACCTGCTGCCCGCCATCGAACTCGGCGGCCGCGGGATCCTCGTCGAAACCGGAGAAGGCCACCATCACGCGGCGGAGGCCCTGGAACAGGGGTTCACCGTGGCCCCGGATCTCCTCGCCGCCGTCCGGACCGCCCTCTGAAACCGCCCCGACTTCCGGGTCCGAGGGACGCCCTCGGGGTTTATATTGGCGGGCTATGTCGATGCGGGTCGCGGTCTGTGTCTCGGGACGTGGAAGCAACCTCGACGCCCTCGTCCGAGCGCTGCCCGTTGGTGGTCCGGCCACCGTGGTGCTGGTGATCAGTAACCGCCAACAAGCCGGCGCACTCGACCTGGCCGGGCAACACGGGATTCCGGCCGCCATCCTGGCCGACCCGGCGAACCCGGCCGAGTGGCTCGGACTGCTGCGCGGTGCCACAGTGGACCTGGTTGTGCTGGCGGGTTTTCTGAAGCAGGTGCCGGCCGAAGTGGTGGAGGCGTACGCCGGGCGGATCATCAACATCCATCCGGCCCTCCTGCCCGACCACGGCGGCCCAGGGATGTATGGTCGGAACGTTCATCGAGCCGTCCTGGCGCGGGGCGATCGGGAATCGGGGGCCACGGTGCATCTGGTCACCCCACGGTACGATGAAGGCCCCGTCCTCGGTCAGGCACGCGTTCCCGTGCTCCCGGGCGACACGCCGGAAACCCTGGCGGCCCGGGTCCTGGGAATGGAGCACCGGCTCTTGCCGGCGGCGGTGCTGGCGGCGGCGGCGGCGGGTCGTGCCGTGACTTTCACTCTGACGAACTGACAATGAAGCGCGCCTTGATTTCGGTGAGCGACAAGCGGGGCATCGTCGAATTCGGGCGGGGCCTGATCGAACTTGGATTCGAACTGGTATCGACCGGTGGAACGGCGGCCACGCTCAAGAAGGCCGGCCTCAAGGTCACCCAGGTGGACGAAGTGACCGGCTTCCCGGAGATCCTCGACGGCCGGGTGAAGACCCTCCACCCCAAGATCCACGCCGGCATCCTGGCCCGCCCCGATACTGAACAGCACATGGCGTCCCTCCAGGCCCACGGCATCGCCCGGTTCGATCTGGTGGCAGTGAATCTGTACCCGTTCCAGTCCACCATCGCCCAGGCCCACGTCACCTTCGAGGACGCGATCGAGAACATCGACGTCGGCGGCCCCTCGATGCTCCGGGCCGCGGCCAAGAACCACCAGTTCGTGCTGGCCGTGGTGGACCCGACCGACTACGCCAGGGTCCTCGAACTCATCCGCGAAGGCGGCATCACGCCCGATGTGAGCCGGGCCTTCGCCGCCAAGGTCTTCTCCCACACCGCCGACTACGACAACGCCATCGCCGGCTACCTCACCGTGAGCGACCATGGCCTCCCGCCCCGCCTCAATCTGTCGGTCGAGCAGCTGCTCCCGCTCCGCTACGGCGAAAACCCCGAGCAGCGGGCGGCCCTCTACGCCTCGGAGGAGCCGCGCGGCATTCGCGATCTGAAGCAGCGACAGGGCAAGGAACTCAGCTTCAACAACCTCCTCGACATCGACGCGGCAACCGCCGCCGTCGCGGTCTGGAAGAACCGGCCGGCCTGCTGCATCGTGAAGCACACCACGCCCTGTGGCATCGCGGTGGGCCGGACCATTCTCGAGGCGCTCGAAAAGGCCCGCGCCACCGACCCGCTCTCGGCCTTCGGCGGAGTGATCGCCTGCAACACCGTGATCGATCGAAGCATCGCCGAATCGCTCCGGGACCTCTTCTTCGAGGTGATCGTGGCGCCGTCGGTTCACGACGAGGCCCTCTCAATCTTCGCCGAGAAGAAGAACCTCCGGGTGGTCGAGTTGCCCATCGGCGATTCCGCCGGCCTCGACTGGAAGCGGGTCCGGGGCGGATTCCTGGTCCAGGACCGGTTCCGTTTCGATTCCAAGGAAGCCGACTGGACCACCCCGACCGGCCGGAAGCCGACCAGCCAGGAGTTCAACGACCTGCGGTTTGCCTGGGCCGGCGTGGCCACGGTCAAGTCCAACGCCATTCTGATCGCCCGTGACGAGCAGGCCATTGGCATTGGCGCCGGCCAGATGAGCCGGGTCGATGCCGTGTTCATGGCCGTCCACAAGGCCAGGCAACAGCAACACGCCACCACGGGCGCCGTCCTCGCCTCGGACGGGTTCTTCCCGTTCCCCGATGCCATCGAAGAGGCCGCCAACGCGGGCATCACGGCCATCATTCAGCCCGGCGGCTCGGTTCGCGATGCCGAAGTCGTCGCCGCCGCCAACCGGGCCAACCTCGCCATGATCATCACCGGCCAACGAATGTTCCGGCACTAACCATGACCGATCCGACCGAACAGCGCGAAGCCCCTCCATATCTCTGGGCCGGCCTGACCGCACTGGTGGTGCTCGGCATCTATGTCGCCACCCTGGCGCCGACGACCGCGTTCTGGGACACCTCCGAGTACATCGCCGCCGCCAAGGTGCTCGGCATTCCCCATCCCCCGGGAAATCCGCTCTTCGTCCTCCTGGCCCACACGTTCGGGCTGTTGCCCCTGATGGCGACGTACGCCGAGCGGATCAATCTCTTCGCGGCGGTAACGGGGGCCGGGGCGGCGGGATTCTGGTTTCTGGTCTCCGAGCGGTGGCTCCGCACCATCGTGCCGGTCCGCCTTCCCCGTCTCGTGGCGACCATCGCCGGCGTCCTCGTGGGCGCCACCATGTGGACCGTCTGGAACCAGTCCACGGTCAACGAGAAGGTCTACACCGTCTCGCTCTTCTTCATGGCGCTCGTCACCTGGCTCGCGGTCCATTGGGGCGACGACCAGCCCGGCTCCCACCGCGATCGCTGGCTGATCCTGATCGCCTATCTGCTGGCGCTCACCTCCACCAACCACATGATGGGCGTGCTGGCCGCACCCGCCGTGGTGGTCTACGTCCTCTGGACCGACTGGAAGGTCATCACCCGCCCGACTGTGCTGCTCGGCATTGTCCTGGCCATCGCGGTCGGGCTGACGCCCAACTACATCTTCCTCCCGATCCGGGCGGCCCAGTATCCGGCGATCAACGAAGGCGAGCCGATCGGCTTCTTCAGCAACGCGCTGATGGATGTCTTGAACCGGGTCCAGTACGGAAAACCGCCACTGATGGATCGCCAGGCCGAGATCAGTGCCCAGCTCGCCAACTACTGGCAGTATTTCTCCTGGCAGTTCGCCCGTGACTGGGGCGCCTTCACCCGGCTGGCGACCGCGGTCTTCACGGTCCTCGGTGTGGTCGGGCTCTACCAGCTGCTCCGCAAGGATCGCCGGGCCGGACTGGCCGCGGGGGCCATGCTGTTCACACTCACTCTGGCGCTCATCCTTTATCTCAACTTCAAGTACGGGTACTCGATGTATCCGGAACGGACCGACATCTCGAACGAGATGCGGGAGGTCCGCGAGCGCGACTACTTCTTCCTCTGTTCGTTCGCGTTCTTCGGGACGCTGGTGGCGGCCGGGATCGGTGCCACCATGAGCGCGGTGGCCGACTACCTGAGCCCCCGAATGGGCGAGAAGGCCCGCTGGATGGCTTCCCTTCCGGTGGCCCTCGTCTGCCTGGTGCCGCTCCTCGGGAACCGGATCACGGCAAGCCGGAGCCACGAGTTCGCCGCCCGGGACTTTGCCCGCGACCTCCTCGAATCGGTGGAGCCCTACGGAATCCTGATCACCGCCGGCGACAACGACACCTTTCCTCTCTGGTACGCCCAGGAGGTCGAAGGCATCCGGCCCGACGTCACCATCGCCAACATGTCCCTCATGAACACCGAGTGGCACTTGAAGCAACTGGGCCGCCGGAAGACGCCGGACTTCAACCCCGCCGCCTCTATCGACCTGTGGAAGGCCGGGACCGACGCTCCCGGAGCACCGCTCACGGATTCCGCCAAGGCGCCCGTCCGTGGCTGGCCCAAGCCCACCGGCTCGGTCTTTGCGCTCACGGAGAAGGAACTCGACAGCCTGCCCGAGTATGCCCGCCTGCCCGGGAGCAACCTCAAGTTCGGGAACGTCGAAATCAGCTTCGGCAACACCCAGTACCTCGACCGCAAGGATCTCGCGACCATCTTCCTGATCCGCGACAACCTCGGCAAGCGGCCGATCTACTTCAGCTGGAGCGCCGGCGCGTTCCCCGATCAGACGCTGGGTCTCACGCCGTATCTGGTCACCCAGGGCCTGGTCCGGAAGCTCTACCCCGACCCCGTCACCCCGAAGGGACCGGTCATCATGAGTGCCGGCATGGGGTGGATGGATCTCGACCGGGCCAAGGCCCTCCTCTGGAACGGGTACCGGTGGCAGAGCGCCGCGCGGAACCGGCCCCGCGGCTGGGTCGACGATCCGTCCCGGTCGATCATCGAGCTGTACGGTGTCATCTATGCCGGCGTCGGCGCCACCCTGCGGCAACAGGGTGACACGACCTTGGCGGTGCGGGCTGATTCCATTGCCGCTGCCGTGGCGGCGAGCCTCCGGCCTCGGCGAAGCGGCAACTAGCGGCAGCGTTAGGGCGTGGTGGCAGAGCGGTTGATTGCACCGGTCTTGAAAACCGGCGAACCTGAAAGGGTTCCGTGAGTTCGAATCTCACCCGCGCCGTGCGAAGTCGTTCGGAGACGCAGCGATCAGGGCCGGGCCACCAC
>JAYUZK010000338.1:0-5681 GCA_043751835.1 Gemmatimonadota bacterium
TTTCTGCAGGCCACGATCTTCTCACCGGTGGTGACTGCCATCGCGCTCCAGGAGATCGACGTGAACCGCGGCTGGAAACTCGCCGCTGGCGAAAAGGGGCTCTCGCTGACGAGTACCTATCTTTCGCTCAATCTGAACCCGGTGCGGGCCGTGTCACTTTCGGCCGGCCTCGACAACCGCCGGAATGTCCGCCTGTACCAGGATCTGAGCACGCCCGAATCCCAGTTCGACGCCCGGTTCCGAATGGGGATGTGGGGCGGCGCCTATTTCAGTTTCGGGAAACTCCGGTTCTCGGGGGACGTCCGGACCAACACGGTCGGCGGGATGGACTCGCTCCGCACCACGGCGTACTCGGGTATGCTGAGCCTCGACCGGATCACCCGGGTCGGGTTCGGACTTCGACTCCGGGCTACGCACTATGAAACGCCGGCACGGGGTCCCGGACTCTTCCTCTCCGGCGCGTTCCGAATCGCCCCCGGATCGCTCGGCGCGATCGAGCTCACCGGTGGCAGCCGCCAAGAGTCCGGAATGGTCACCTCGGACCGACTTTGGATGGGGTTCAATACCGAACTCTTCATCCGGCGGTCGTGGTTCGCGATGCTGAACTACTCCAAGGAGTGGGGGCCGACCGGGGCGACGCCAACCACAGACCTGATCTACGCAGGCCTCAGCTACCGCTTTTGAGCGTAGTTACTTTCCAGACATGACTTCTCCCAGTGAAACTGGCGGGGCCACCCGCTGCCCGTCCTGTTCCAAGCCGGCCACCGGCGCCTTCTGCACCGAGTGTGGCGCCCAAGTCACGACGGCGGCCTGCCGTCAGTGCCGACAATCCATTCCGGCCGGCAGCCGATTCTGCCCCGGCTGCGGCGCCGCGGCCGGTGCCGGCGGTGCGCGTCTACCCCTCCCCAGCGGCGGAGTCCCGCTATGGCTGCCGTGGACTCTGGGAGCCGCTTTGGTCGGATCCCTGATCTGGTTGGTCGTCCGTTCACCCGTGCAGCCGGCGGCGAGCGGTGAACGCGCCACGGAAGCCGGAGCCCCGACGGCCACTGCCCCGGGTACGCCGCCGGACATCAGCAACATGAGCCCGCGTGAGCGGTTCAACCGGCTCTATCAGAAGGTCATCACGGCCGCGCAAACCGGTGATCAGGCCACGGTCGAACGGTTCACCCCGATGGCGGTACAGGCCTACTCCATGCTCGACCAGATCGACGCCGACGCACGGTACCACCTCGCGATGCTCCATCTTCATGTCGGGAACCTGGAAGGGGCTCAGGCCCTCGCCGATACGCTCCAGAAAAGAGAGCCCAACCATCTCTTCGGCTACGTGATCGGCGCCGCCGTCGCGCGGTGGAAGAAAGACGACAAGGCCCGGACCATCTTGTTCCGCCGGTTCATCGAACGTTACGATGCCGAAACCAAGAAGGGCCTCCCCGAGTATGCCGAGCACCAGACGATGCTCGCCGAACTCAAGAAGACAGCCGACAGCGTCACCGCGAAGTAGCGCCTCGCTACTTGGCCTTGTGGCAGTCCTCGCACACCCCCGACAGCGGACGATAGCGTACCCGAGCCGGCCCCCCCGGGACCGGCTCCGCCTGGTGGCAGGATCCACACGCCACCTTCTGGTGCCCGCTCTTCAGGGCAAAGGCAGCATCGCGGTCGTGATCGAACCGGCCCGCCGGCGCGAAGGCGTCCTCGGTATGGCAGGCGTCGCACCGACCCTCGTCTTTTCGCCCATCGAACTGGGATCCGTGCCCGGACTGGTGGCACCCGGCGCAGCCTGACGGGGCCTCGATCTTGAGTTCGGCGAACTTCCCACCCGCGAGCACGAGCGACGGCACCGCCCGTCTGGGACGCGGCCGATCGAGATCCTTGTGGCAGGTTCCACACGGGGTGGCCCGATGTGCCCCGTCAAGCTTCAACCGGAAGCCCTGGTGGATGGCCACGTCCACCGCGGCCGGGCGGAATGCCGTCATCCCATGGCAGGTCAGACAGCCGTTGGGGGCGGGCCTCGGACCCTTCGGCTCGAACCGGCCGAGGTGAGGGTCGAGATGGCAGGCGGCGCATTCCCGTTCGATGCCCTTGAAGACGAAGCCCGACCGCCCGAATCCCCCCACCGCGGGCGGTAGTGGCTTCAACCCGGCCCGGTCGGTCCCGTGACAGGCCCGGCAGGCCACCTCGGCGTGTCGTCCATCGAGGGCAAGGCCGAGTTTCTCGTGGGCAACCGGCTCAATCGTGCTGGGCTTCCAGCCTGCCGATCGGTGGCAGGTTGCGCAATCGCCCTTGTCGGCCCGGGCGGCGAGTTGTCCACCGTGCCCGTCCGGATGACAGCCTTGGCATCGATCGTAGGCCGGCCTGAGCACGACCCGGGAAGTCCCGAGGCGCACCCCGGCTGTCGAAGCGGCTTCCTTCACGTGGCACGCCAGGCACTTCACCACGGCGTGCTTGCCCTCGAGCGGGAACCGGCTGCTTTGATGGCCTGCGAGCGGGAAGGTCGACGGTGAGAACCCGGTCTCGACATGACAGGCGGCGCAGTCCGCCGGCTTCCCTCGGACCGTGGCCGTGCCTCCGTGGGCATCCACGTGGCACGCCGAGCAGGTTGCGGCGGCTGGACGCCGGCCTGCCTCCGTGGTGAAGTCCTTGTGGCAGGCAGCGCATTTGACCACGCCGTGTCGACCTTTGAGCGGGAAGTGAGTCCGGGCGTGGTCGAATCCGCTGGGCGAGATCGTCTTGAAGCCGTCCGTCGAGTGACACCCGATGCAGTTCGCCCCGAACCGCCCGGCGTGGACGTCCTTGTGACAGGTTGCGCAGGTCTGATGGGGGAGGGACCGGTAGAGCGGGATCGGCTTCCCCGCCCCGTCGGTCGTGAGCGAGAGTCGTCGGTCGAGGTGGCACTGATCGCATTTGGTGTCGCGATGCCGCCCGGTCAACTGGAAGGCGGTGGTGTCGTGCCTGAACCCGGGGGTCACGGTCCATTGCCCGGCGTCGTGGCAGGCCACACAGCGTTCGCCTAACGCCCCGCGGTGGATGTCCTCGTGGCAGGAGGCGCAGGCCGGCTCGAGCCCGGTCCAGCGCGACTGTCCACCGGTCGCAAGCTTCGCGGAGACCGAGACCCGGCCAGCGGGCTTGTGGCATTTCTCGCACGCCAGCTTGCCGTGGGACCGTTCGAGCGCCCAGCCGGCCAGCCGGTGATCGAACCGCCCGGCGCCACCGTCCGGCCATTTCACCAGTTGGAAGTCCACTCCGGCGTGATCGGGATGGCAGGCGGCACAGCGCTGGGCCTTGACCCGCGCCGTGCCGTGGAATCCGCGATTGCGTTCCGCCAGCCAGCCTACGTCCCGATGGCAGGTGAGGCACCGGGCCGGCATGGCGTCGGCCCCGCCGCCGCCATGGCACTTGGTGCACTTGAGCGCCCCCTCGAGACCCTGATGGGCCCGGGCGAGGGGACCGGGTGACACTTGAGCGGCTGCGGAGCCAACGACCCCGGCGGCCAGCAGCACGAGCCAGAGGAAGAGGGCCCGGATCACCAGAACCAGGTCATGCCCATCGACACGACCACGCCAACGTGGACGAGCACCGCGACCATGGCTGCGACGGCGAAGGGTCGGTGGGCCACATGCCAGAGCCGGAAAAGGCGGTGGGTTGCTTCGAGCATCCGGACCTGTTGGGTGAGCGCCATCTCCCGGCGGGCGGCCCGGGTGAGGTCACGGAGTGCCCGGCGATCGAGCTGACTCCCCGGCCGGTTGCCGCAGATCTCGCGGAGCCTCGCGGCGGCCCGCCATCGGGTCACCTCGTCCGCCGCCATCCGGCGCAGCGTCCCGACAATCCCGAGTCCGTCGCACGGCGTCGGATCTGACTGGAGCAGAGCATCGACCTGGGCCAACGGCAAACCCGACGTCCGGGCAAGTTGCCCGAGCAAGATCTTCCGTTCGCCCGCAATCTCATCGGCGGTGAGTTCGAGGCCACTCGCGCTCCGGGGAATGTGAACGTAGAGATAGCGCCCGATCACCCCGCTCGCGCACACCACCATCATCGACCAGAAACCAAGTCCGATCAGCCCCTCGAACCGCCAGGCCGCGTGGACGGCGGTCAGCATCGGCAGGACCAGCGCGGCCGCGATATGAACGTCGAGCCAGGCGGACATCGCGCCGGTCCACCGGAGCCACCGAACCTTTTTCCTGAGGGGATAGAGCCACAGGAAGAAGAAAATGAGAACCGCGAGAATCCCGGCGGTTTGCCCGAGATACCCAGAAGGCTTGAGCCAGGGGTGCAACGGATGGCGGACCCGCTCCCCGCGGACGGCACCGTAGTACGAGGCCCAATAGAGGCTGAGGCCAACCAGCGCCGCGACCGGAATCGCGACCACCCAGAAGCCGCCCCGCGATCGTTTGGCGGCGGTGCGGGCGGACTGCGGCGCTCGGAGGCCTGGGGCGTCCGCCGGCGGCGCTACCGGGGCCGGAAGCGGCGAAACCGGACGGCCCGAGGGCCGTGCCGGATCGAGAACGGAGGAAGGTCGATGCGCCATGAGATCAGCCGGTGCAGGTGACGTTTCTGGCACTCGTCAAGGCACAAACTGTGCGAGAAATACGCCCGAGAACGGTCCTAGAATCGTTGGCCCTAAGGCAAAGGGCGACAAGGGCGCCGCGTTCACGACAACGACTTGCAGGGTGGTGACCGGTGGAGTTCCTGAGCTACGCTACCTTCGGGCTCGTGCTGATCCTCGCGATCGGCTACCACGTCAGAAGCCATGCGAGGCGAGAGCAGGCCGCCCTCGAGACCGCCCGCCGACTCGGACTCAAGCCTGACGGCCCACGGGCCCAGCACCCCCACATCGACATTGACTCGTGCATCGGCTGTGGCGCCTGCGTCACCGCCTGCCCGGAGGGTGACGTGCTGGCGGTGCTCGGCGGGAAAGCCGCGCTGGTCCAGGGACACAAATGTATCGGCCACGGACTCTGCGCCGAGGCATGCCCGGTCGGCGCTATCGAGATCGTGATGGCGTTGCCGTCCATGACCGCGGACCTGCCGGCGTTGAGCCCCGAGTACGAGACGTCGGTCGAAAACATCTTCATCGCCGGCGAGCTCGGCGGCCTCGCGTTGATCAAGAACGCCGTGAACCAGGGGCGGGACGTGATCGATCAGATCGCCGCCAGGGCAGCGGAGTTTCGGCGCCGGCCCGTCCTCGGCGACCCGCCCTATGATGTCGCCATCGTCGGGGCCGGACCTGCTGGCCTTTCCGCCTCGCTTCGCGCCATCGAAACGGGGCTCCGGTACGTGACGATCGAAGCGGGGGAATTCGGTGGCACGGTGGCCAAGTACCCGCGCCAGAAACTGGTCATGACCAGCCCGGTGGAATTGCCGATCCACGGCAAGTTGAGCAAGCTCGAGGTCAGCAAGGAGAATCTGCTCAAGATCTGGCAGAGCGCAGCCAAGAAAGCCGGGCTCCGGATCAACACCGGGGAAACGGTGGACGAGATCCGGCGTGACTCCAACGGGCTCTTCACCGTGGTGACGCCCAAGGGCGAGCACCGGGCCTGGAGCATCGTCATGGCCATCGGACGCCGAGGGACTCCCAACAAGCTGGGCATTCCGGGCGAGGAGCTACCCCACGTGATGTATAGCCTGCTCGACGCCGAGGCGTACGAGCACAACCGAATCCTGATCGTTGGCGGGGGCGACAGCGC
>JAYUZK010000339.1:0-2643 GCA_043751835.1 Gemmatimonadota bacterium
CTCATCCCAAGCTCTGGATGATCGACAAGGAGAACGGCGGCAAGGCCGACACCCTGAACGCGGGACTCAACTTTTGCCGGACCCCGCTGTTCTGCGGAATGGACGCGGACAGCCTGCTGGAGCGCGAGGCGCTGACCCGGATCGTCCGCCCGTTCGTCGAAGATGCCCGCACCGTCGCGGCGGGCGGCATCATCCGGATCGTGAACGGCTGCACCGTGAACGAAGGCACGGTCACCAACGTCCGGCTGCCGGCCGAGATGGTGCCGCGGCTCCAGGTTCTCGAATACCTCCGGGCTTTTCTGGCGGGAAGGATGGGATGGCACGAAATGGAGGCCACCCTGATCATTTCGGGCGCCTTCGGCGTGTTCCGACGCGACCTGGTGGTCGAGGTGGGCGGTTACGCCACCGACACCGTGGGCGAGGATATGGAGCTGGTGGTTCGGCTCCACCGTCACTGCCGGGAGCGGAAGATTCCCTATAGCATCGGGTTCGTCCCCGACCCGGTTGCCTGGACCGAGTGCCCGTCTACCCTCAAGGTGTTAGGCAGGCAGCGCGATCGCTGGCAACGCGGTCTGATCGAAACCCTCTGGCGCCACCGGACCATGCTGTTCAACCCGACCTATGGCCGGGTCGGGATGCTGGCCTATCCGTATTTCGTGTTTCTCGAGATGCTGGCTCCGGTGGTTGAAACCTTCGGGTACCTCACATTCCTGGCCGCCTGGCTCCTCGGCCGGCTCTCGGCGCCCTTTGCCACCGCATTCTTCGGGCTCTCGATCGGCCTCGGGATCGGGCTCTCGTTCACCGCCGTAGCGCTGGAGGAGGTCGGCTTCCGCCGCTATCCGCGGCGGAAGGATCTCTATACCCTCATCTGGCTGGCGGTGGTGGAGAACTTCGGGTACCGGCAACTCACCATGTGGTGGCGGCTCCGGGGCACGTTCAACGTGCTCAGGAAGACCAAGTCCTGGGGCCGGATGGACCGCCAGGGCTTCGGCCCCACAACCAAGCCGGCGGCCTAGCTGCCGGGCTTCACCGGTTGGTAGATCCGCCGGACGTCCACTTTCCCCATCGGGCCTTCGATCGTGACGTCCACCACCAGGAAATCGTGCTCGGCGTCGAACCAGTACTTCTCGCTCAGCCTCGACAACTCGCCCACCCGCCGCTCGACCTCGAGCTTGCCCTTCTTGACCCGGGCACTGCTCTTCCGGATCGACATGTCGCCCAGGGTATCGACCGAGGCCCGGCCGTCGAGGTAGAGCGCCCGCGGCGCGCCAAGGTCGACGGCCATCGTCACGGTCGAGTCGCTTTGCTGAATCGAGAGCTGAACCGGGGGGCGCATGGCGTCGAGGATCTCCATCCCGCGGCCGCCACGGCTTGGTTCGATGCCTTCCTCGGGATATCCCCCTTGACCCCCGCGGCCACCCCGACCCCCGCGCCCGCTGATTCCGCCCCCGCCAAATCCGCCGGGCCTGCGCCCCCCAAAGCCTCCCCCGCCGGGAGGACCACCCGAGAACCGCCCGCCGCGGTTCCGCATCTTGTCCTGGAAGCTCTCGCTCAACGCGGGGTCGAGCTTCCAGTCGCCGGCCAGGCGCGGAGGTGGGTCGTCGGAGAGGCGGATGGGCGGATGGGCGGAAGGGGCGGACAGCAACAGAGACACGAGAAGGGCGGCGAACACGGCGTTGACCTCGCGATGACGGGACTGAAGGTAGTTCCCTCTCCCGACACATGGCACCGGCGCGTCCCCGGACAGGACCGCCCCCGCCGACCCGCCCAGAGGATCGACCTGCTGCCGACCACGAGAGCGCAAGCGCGCTACCGATGAAACACGCGACTTCACGCTCGCCTGGAATGACCACCGCCCCATCGTCTATCGATGGGGGTTGACAACGGGCGGTTACGGCATCGCGCAGCACCTCAAACAGGTCTCCGACGCGGTCGCCGCCGCGTACCTGGCGGCCCGGCGGGCCGGCCAGGCCGACCCGCTCTCCGTCATTCGAGCCGATTGATCCGGAATGTTGTACCGTGACAGGCCAGCGAGAGAGCCGCCTCGGCCGCCTAACGGCACGGACATCACTCCCCGGCCGAAAGCGGCGTTCTGGTGATTTCGTGGAGCCGCCAGCTTGGCGTCGTGCACCAGCAGGCATGGATCGGGCGCGAGGGCCTGGATCGTAGGGTTTCCGGCGTTCACCCTTGCCATCGACGCTCAGATCGACATCCGTCCCACGTAGTTGACGCCGAATTCTGCCATCCGGGTGATCGCCGCCTTAGAATTGAGAGCATCATGAGTCAACCAACCAAGGTCTGTGGTGCCTGCGGCGCCCCGTCGACCGGCCGTTTCTGCAGTGCCTGCGGAACCCCGGCCGGGGCCGGGTCGAGCCTGCCACGGAAGCTGGTTCCCTATGTCCTCGGCGGACTGGCCTTCCTGGCGATCCTCGCCGCCCTGTTCAAGCGGGAACTGGCCACCCCCGCCCCGGACACTGGAGCCCCGCCCGCCGCCGTCCCGTTCGCGGCTGGTGGCGGCACCGGCACCCCGCCCGACCTGAGCCAGATGTCTCCCCGGGAGCGGTTCGACCGTCTCTACAACCGGGTGATGCAAGCCGCCGAAGGCGCCGACAGCGCCACCGTGACTCGTTTCACGCCAATGGC
>JAYUZK010000340.1:0-3516 GCA_043751835.1 Gemmatimonadota bacterium
CGACCGAGGAGCCGCCGGGCGACGGCCCGTTTGACCGCCGAGCGCCGGAACCGGTCCCGGAGGCGGAGCAGGTCGCCCCCATGGAGAATGATGCCGTAGGGCATCCCGGCCACGCGGTCGAGCCACCAGCCCAGATATCCGGCTGGACGAACGTTGCCGCACCAGACGAATTCGATGTCGCGGGACGCGACGAGCGCCCGGACCCGTCGGCCCCACCGCCACAGCCCAGGCAGGGTCCGGAGCCGGCCGGCCGGAACGCCAATCCGATCCACGGCCAGACCTCGATCGTCGGCGTTAGGCATCGTTCCGGTCGAGACCACCAGCGAGGACGGGCCACCCGGGTACCGCTCCGCGATCTCCGCCATCCACCGGGCGATCCCGCCCCCGATCGGCGGAAAATCATAGGCGAGCAACAGATCGGTCATTGGGAATCCGCCAGCATCCGTTCGAGCCGGATGGCGAACCGATCCGCCGCCGCCTCGATGGTACACCCGGCGATGCCGCGCGGGTCGGCGGGGCCCCGCTCCATCGCCGTCCGGATCGCCACCACCAGCGAGCTCTCGTCCTCGAGCCCAAAGTAGGATACGCTGTCACCGAGATGTTCCCGATGAGGCTCAATGTCGGAGGCCACCGTCGGAATACCCGACGCGACGCCTTCCATCGGGCAGAGCCCGAAGCCCTCGAACCGGCTCGGCGCCACGACCACGGTCGCGTCGCGATAGGCCTGGCGCACCGCCGCGTCGCTCGGCCAATTCGTTTCGAGCGCGAGTGTGATGCCGAGGTCTCGCGCCGCATCCGCGAGACCGGCGGCCAGCGGGCCCTGACCGATGCATCGAACCGTCGCAGGCGGAGCAAGGCGCGCCGCCGCCCGAAGCACCGCGAGCTGGTTCTTGTGCGGAACCAGACGCGAGACCACCAGCAGCCGGGGCGGCTCTGACGGCCGCCACTCGCCCGGCTGGAACCGTTCCGAGTCATAGCAGAACGGCACGACTTCGGCCTCGACCCCGAACCGGGACGCGAGGTCGGCCGCCGTGAGGCGGGACGGCGTCCACACCGTTGCGGCCCGCCGAGCGACGTAACGAATCCGGCTGTAGTAGCCGGACCGCTCCTGGTACCCACCAATCACGCGAGGCACCCGCCGAATCCGCTGCCGCCATTCGAAAACCATATCCGGGCTGCCGGTGCCGAGACGCCACGGGGGAAGATCCCAGAGATAGAGCAGCAGCGGACACCGGTGGCGGCGGGCGTATTCGTACCCCGCAACGGCGCACTGCCCGTCCATCGCGACGGCAAGGGCGGCTGGCTCCTCGCCCTCGAGGTCGATCCGGAAGCCGCGCGCCCGGAGCGCGGGCACCACCAGCGTGCAGAACCGGTTGGGCGCGAACCATCGGAGGTCAGTCATCATCGGAGGCCCTCAGTCAGCATCTCGGTCAACCGATGCCGCCAGGTGTGCTCCGCGAGGGCCCGGGTCCGGGCCGCGATTGCCAGGCCGGCACGCGCGCCGGGGTCGGCCAGCAGTTGGCTGGCTTTGGCACGGAGTTCCGCGACCGTTCGGAACAGGACAATCTCCCGGTCCTCGATGAAGTTCCGGCCGATGTCGCCCTTCGCGTCGCAGAGCTGGACGGTGCCGATCGCCGCCAACTCGAAGACCCGGCGGTTGGCGCCGGTGCCGTACCACCCGCGCCCAGCCGGCTCGCCGAAGAACTGGTGGACGTTGAGCGCCACATCGGCGTTGCTGAAGGCCCGGATGAAATCGTCGCCATAGAGCGGGCCGGCCGGCCAGTCGGGGCCCCAGACCCGGAGTCCCAGATCGCGCACCGATTCGAGCGCCGCCGCGCGGCCGGGCTCCCAGGACCCGACGAACGCGATCGGCGAGCGGGGCCAGGCGGGATCGGGCAGCGGGCGATGGAAGGTCGGCTCACAGCCCTCCGGCAGGTACCGGGCGTTTCTGCCTGACGCCCGATGACGGTCAACCATCGACGTATCGAAGACGAACACGGCGTCGTAGGCGCGGCCGATCCGGAGCGAGAGATCGAGGAGGTGCGGGCTGTCGGGAAACCAGTTGAGCCAGCGAGCCGGACCCACGGATCGGAGGCGGTCGATCGACTCGGGCTCGAGGGTCGCCCCCTTGAAGACCAGTACCACGTCAGGCCGGTGGCGGGCCACGACGCCGGCCAGCCGCCGTTCCAGGGTCCGGCCAAACACCCGGCCCCAGCTCCGGGTCCGTTCCTCACAGGTCGCCACCTCACACCCCAGTTCGGCGAGCGCCCGCGCGATCGCACCACCGGTCCGGTGATAGCGCTCGTTGAACTTGGCGACGAGAACGACTCTGAGACCGGCGAACGCCATCCTGCGACTAGCCCACCGCCTCGAGGATCCGCCGCATCCGGTGCATCTGGGTGTGGCGGGCCAGGACCTTTCGCCGCGCGGCCGCGCCCAGCTCCTCGGCGGCCTGGGGCGCCTGAAGCAGCTCCTGAACGCGCGCCTTGAGTTCCTGGGGCGAACCGAAGGCGATGATTTCCCGCCCGACGTCGAAGTAGTCGGGAAGATCGGTTCGTTCGTCAACCACCTGGGGAAGTCCCATGGCCGACAACTCGAACACCCGCTGGTTGCAGCCGGCGCCGACCCCGCCCTTCTCGCCCAGACCGTGGTGCAGGTTCACCGCCACCGACGCGCCCCCGTAGGCCCGCACGAACTCCGCCGTGCTCTTGATCTCGCCCCGGCAATAGTCCCGGAGCGAAGTTCGCCGCCAACCCGGCCCCCATAGCGCCAGGCCGAACTCCAGCAGTTGGGAGAGATACATCTCCCGATCGTGGGTGGCCCCGCCGGCGAACACGACATTGGCGCGGTACTGGTCGCGGCTCTTGAGGGGGCGATAGACCGACGGGTCGGCGGCGAGCGGCAGCACCTCGACGGACTTGCCGAACGAGCGCTCGCAGGCGGCGGCCACATCGCTCCCCGCCACGAACACGGTATCGTAGGCCCGCGCCACCGGCAGGATCTGGTCGATTCGGGTCATGTCGTCGGTGAACCAGTTGGCGAACTTGGCCCCGGTGGCGGACCGCAGCGCGTCGATCAGGCCCTCGTCGATGTCGTAGCCGCCGGTCACCAGCACCAGACCGGCCTCCGCCACCTCGATGCTCTTGCGCAGGCGCGACCGCAAGTCACTCCCGCCCAAGAGCCCGAGCAGCCCGGGTCGGCGCCGGAGATCAAAGGTCGTGACGTCACAGCCGAGGCGCTCGAGGGCCCGGGCCCGCTGGAGCGAGTGGGCGTGCTCGGCGTCATCGAACGAAGCAATCAACAAGACCGACGGAGCGGTCACGCGGGGTCCTCCACGGTTCGGAACTGAAGGTCATAGAGCCGGCGATAGAGACCACCCCGAGCGAGCAGAGCGGCATGAGGCCCCTGCTCGACGAGCCGGCCGTTGTCCAATACCACAATTTCATCAGCATGCTGCACGGTCGCCAGTCGGTGGGCTACCACCAGCACCGTTCGGTTCTTCATCAGGCGGTCGAT
>JAYUZK010000341.1:0-6451 GCA_043751835.1 Gemmatimonadota bacterium
CCGGCGTCGTGCTGGACCTCGAACCAGGCCTGCCCGGACAATGAGAGTGACCGTTCCTGACGGCCGAACCCGGCGTGGACCGTCAGCGTCGAGGCCGGAGCCAGAACCACCCGGGACCCATCGGCCAGGTCGATGGTCCGTTGCTGGCCGATGGCGGTCTGGTATGCTGCTTCCGAGGGGCCCGATCGATAGAGCCAGGCACCGCCGCCGGCCGCGAGAATCACGGCGGCGGCGGCGAGCCAGTTCATCATCGGCCGGCGAATCGGGATCACCTCGACCTCGGGCCGGCCGGTATCGAGCCGCCGGGCGACCGAGGCCCAGGCCAGGTCCACATTCCAGGTCGTGGGGCTGGGCTTGACCGCCCATACGGCGTGAAGGCGGTCCAGTTCGGCGCGATGGGCATGGTCGGACGCCACCCAAGCCTCGATCGCGGTCTGCTCGGCCGCGGAAGCTTCGCCGGCCAGGTAGCCCGCCAGCTGTTCGGAGTCGATGTTGTCCATGCCTGCCAATTGATGTGGAGTCTGTCCGGGTGACACGGGGGCGGTTCGGCACCCTGACGGGACCCCCTCCGACCCCACCATATTAGGTCCGATGAATCCCCGAGTCCACAACCGCCGATGACCGGTGCACCGAGTCTGCCCCGCGACCTGATCGACAAGATCCGGACCGGGGACCGGGAAGCGTTCGAACTGGTCTTCCGGACCTACTATGCCAAGCTGGCCGACTACGCCAACGGGCTCGTCCGGACCCGGGACGGGGCGGAAGACGTGGTCCAGGAGGTGTTCGTGGCGCTCTGGACCCAGCGCGAGCGACTCACCACGCCCGACAATCTGGCGGGCTACCTCTACCGCGCGGTCCGGAACCGGAGCCTGAACCAGATTCGCCATCGCCGGATGGTGGCGGACTGGCAGGTGAGACAAGCGGCCGAGGAACCGGTCGTGGTGCCGGCCGCCGACAAGGAAACCGAACGAGCCGAGATCGTCGAGGCCGTTCGCCGGGCGGTGGCGACGCTGTCACCCCGGTGTCGAGAAGTCTTCGGGCTGAGCCGCGATCGCGGCCTGACCTATCCGGAAATTGCCACCTCGCTCGGGATCTCGATCAAGACGGTGGAAACGCTGATGGGGCGGGCGTTGAAGGGTGTCCGGAAGGAACTGGCAGAGTTCCGTGGCTGACCCGGTCGATCCGACGCTCCGGGATCCCTCCGCGTTCCGGCACTGGACGCCGGTCCTGATCCGGTTCCGCGATCTCGATCTCCTCGGCCACGTCAACAACGTGAGCCTGGCCGGCTGGCTGGAAGACGGGCGGGTGGCGCTCGAACTTCCGGTCCAGCCCTGTACGCCGGACTATCGCGGGCCGGCGGTGGTGCTGCTCGAGTCGCGGATCCAGTATCTGGCCGAGATTCGTCTTGGATCCGAGATCCGGGTGGGAACCCGGGTTCAGAAGATCGGCCGCACGTCGGTGGTACTGGGCCAGGCGGTGTTCGTAGACGGGGTCGCTGCCGCGGTGGCCGAATTCGTGGAGGTCCTGATCGATCCCGTCACCCGCAAACCAACTCCGTGGCCGGCTGAATTCCGCGCCCTGTTCGAGTCGTTTGCCGGGCCCGTCGCCCCCCAGATTGGCGGTTCCGCGAAATCGAAGATAGGCTAAGGCGTTACTTCATGACTCCGAAGTTGGCGAGGGGTCGGCGTTCTTTCGAGGCGACGGCGGTTCGCCCGTTTTCTCACCCGCGGTGCGGAGGGCATCATGAATATCGGACGGATCGTGAAAATGGCGGTGGCGGGCGCGGTGGCGTACCTCGTGGTCGACTATGTGGTGCTGAACTACGTGCTGGCCGGCGCGATGGCCTCGATGACGTCGATCATGAACCCCGCCGTGCCGTCGATGGCGATGTGGATGTTGGTGGACGTGGTGGCAGCCATTCTGTTCGCGGTGGTGTTCGATCGGGTGGGGACGAGCTTCGGTTCGGGCTGGATGGGGGGCGCGGTGTTCGGGGGGTACGTCGGCGTCATGTTCGGCGTGCCGACCTGGATCGGTCTGCAACTCTACCTCAAGGATGTCTCGTATTCCAACGCGTGGCTCTTCATCGCGTCGACGGTCGTGGACTATGTCGCCATGGGCGCGGCCGCTGGGGCGGCGGGCGGGGACGAAACGGCAAAGGCATAGCATTGGTTCTCCTCGGGGCGGGCGGATGCCTGCCCCAACGAGATCGTCGTCAACGCGCCGATGGATCGGGATCGCGTCAACGGACCAATCGGTTGTATTTGGCGAGGATCGCCCTGACTTGGTCGTGGGGCAGGGCCCAGGCGCGGCGATAGTCGGCGCCGGTCATCGTTTCGGCGGCGACCAGCGCGTTCAGGATCGCTTCTTCGGTCGCCTCGACGGTGGCGGTGAAGATCGGGTCCATCAGGCCGGAGCCCAGGCGCTGCATGGTCGGCGCGGGCAGGGTTGACCGGCCGCTGTTGCCCCAGTCCACCCCGCGGTTGGCGGTCGAGAAGGCGATGAAGATGTCGCCCGAACCGTTCCCGTTGATCGAGCCCATCCGTCCCAGGCCTAACGCCACCCGCCGGACCATCCGCTTGAGCTGATCGGGCGAGAGCGGGGCGTCGGTCGCGGCGACGATGATGATCGAGCCCTGCTCAGGGTCTTCGGACGGCCCGCCGGAGGGCCGGACCGGTACCGGGGCGGGGCGGCAGAGCGGGATCTGGGTTCCGTCGAATGCCTTGAGCGGCGGATCGACCAGCTGTTCGACGCACGGGTCGACGTCCTTGATCTCCCGGCCGACCGGAATTCCGGCAACCCGGAGTTGCGACCGGGTGCCATAGTTGCACTGGACCAGGACGCCGACGGTATAGCCTCCATCGGTTTGGGCGAGCACCCGCGAGGCGCTGCCGGTCCCGCCCTTGAAGCCATGGCAGTTCATTCCGGTCCCGCCGCCCACGTTGCCTTCGGCGATCTGGCCGCCCCGGGCGGACTCCAGGGCCTGGAAGGCGTGCTCCGGCTTCACGTGGAGGCCCTTCATGTCGTTGAGCCCTCCGTCGGAGGTCTCGGCCACCACCGGGTACCAGAAGGGGCCCGGCGCGTTCCGCTTGACCATCCAGTCCACCACCGCGTCGCGCACCGTCCCGACGGACAGCGTATTGGTGATCATGATCGGGGTTTCGAGCACGCCGGTCTCCTCGATCCAGTGGGTACCGGTCATGTCGCCGTTGCCGTTGCCGGCGTAGAACGCGGCGAACACCGGCTCGAGCGTCGCCTTGCCACGGGGGAGGATCGCGGTGACCCCGGTTCGGACCGGGCCCTGGCCCACGATCCGCTTGCCCTCGCCGCGAATCAGCGTGGTATACCCGACTTCCACGCCTGCGACGTCGGTAATCGCGTTGTTGGCGCCAGGGGTCCCGTCGAGCGGGATGCCGAGGTCGCGGGCTCGGGGCTTGACCTGCCCCGTTGCCGAAGAGGTGAGGGCGGCGGCGACGGCGACCATGAATCCGATGCGACGTGGGCCTGGCATGAACACTCCGGTGTGACGGGTGGCCAACGAGTTCTGCGTAATGTAAGGTCGAACAACCATCGGGAGGACTGCCATGCGTCGCCGATTCCCGTGCGCTACCGCGCCGGTCCTCGGGTCAGGACAACCTTGCCGATGACTTTGCGGTCGTGCAGGTAGTGATGGGCTTCGACGGCACCGGCGCGGTCGAGCGGAAAGGTCCGGTCCACCAGAGCCCGGACCTTTCCGTCGATCACGGCCTGGTAGATCTGATCGAGCGCGGGGCGGAGCAATTCCTCCCGGTGCTTGAGGTGAAGGAGATGGATCCCCGATACCCCGATGCTCGGCTCGATCAGCGAGAGCGGATGGAACCGCGGGGTCTTGAGCCAGGCGCGGATCAGGTCGATCCAGTTCTTCCGGAGGCTGGGCATCGCGTCGCTCAAGCCGTAGAATACGAGTCTGCCTAACGGGGCCAGGAGCCCCCGGCAGGTCGCCGTGGCGGTGCCGCCCACGGCGTCGAGGGCCGCGTCGATGCCGCGAGGGCCCACCAGGCGCTCCACCTCCGCTCCCCAGTCGGCTCCTGAGTCGAAGCAGGCTTCCGCGCCCAGTTCGCCGACCACGAAAGTCCGCTTCCGTTCGGCCCCCGCGGTGCCGATCACCCGGAGTCCCTTCCAAATCGCCAGTTGGACCGCCGCCGTCCCGACGCCCCCGGCGGCATTCAGCACCAGGGCCGTTTCGCCGGCGCGAACCCGGGCCGATTCGAACAGCGCGACCCACGCGGTCAGGAACGCGACCGGAACCGCCGCCGCGTCCACCGGGCTCACCGACGCCGGATACCGGAACAGATTTCTCAGCGGGACGATCAGGTCGCGGGCATAGCCGCCGAAACGAATCAGGGCGATCGCCCGATCGCCGATTTTCCAGTCGGTCACGCCGGCGCCGACCCGCCTGACGATTCCCGCCGCCTCAAAGCCGGGGCTGTAAGGCATCGGGGGCACGGTCGCGTAGATCCCGGTGCGCATCATCAGGTCGGCGAAGTTGACGCCGGCGGCTTCGACTTCGAGATGGACCTCGTCCGGCCCCGGGTCGGCGAGCGGCACCTCGCGCTCCGCGAGAACCTCCGGTGGGCCGTGCCGCTCGATCAGGACCGCGATGGTCGTCGCCATCGTCAGTTGAGCGGCGGCACCGTCGGGGGTGGGCGCCGATGCCGAGTGGCCTGCTCGTAGCCATAGGCGAGCCGGAACAGCACGCTCTCTTGCCACGGCCGGCCGAAGAACTGGAGGCCCGCCGGCAGCAGCCCGCCGCGAGTGTACCCCATCGGAACCGTGACCGCGGGGAATCCGGTGCTCGGACTGAACAGTTGGTTGTTGTCGCCGTGCGGGGTGTTCAGGTCGCCGATTTTGCGGGGTGGGTTGCTCCAGGTTGGATAGACCAGCGCGTCGAGCTTGAGCCGGTCCATCACCGCGAGGACCGCGGTTCGGAGTTGGGCACGGAAGGCCTCATTGGCCCGGCAGGCGGGGCTCTGGTCGGGGTCGCCATCGGGGACGGCCTGGCCCTTCTTGAGACTCCCTTCGACCGTCGGGTGGAACTTGCCCGACTTGATGATCTCTTCGAGGCTCTTGACCGGTACCCGGCCGCCCTGGCTCGCGAGCCAGGCGTTGAGATCACGCTTGAACGGAAAGCAGTTCCCGGTTTGGGCCTTGCGCCACGCGTCGAGGCTGTCGATGGTGACGGCCTCGATGACCGTGGCGCCTTGATGCCGCAGATCGTCGAGCGCGGAGCCGAACACCGAGAGGATTTCAGGGTCGGTGGTTGGGGTGCTGTACGCCTGCGTGAGGACCCCGACCCGAGCGCCTTTGAGGCCGTCACGAACCAGGCTCTCGGCGTAGTTCGGAATCGGGCGACCGCGGGCCGCGCTCGTGGCGGGGTCGGCGGGATCCTCGCCGGCCACGACCTGGAACACGGCCACCGCATCGGACACCGTACGGGCCATCGGGCCGGCAATGTCGGCGCTCAGCACCAGCGGTACGACGCCGCCTCGGCTGGTGAGGCCCATCGTCGAGCGGATTCCCACCAGCGCCTGATGCGAGGACGGTCCGCGGATCGAATTGCCGGTATCGGTGCCGAGTCCTACGGCGCCGAAGCTGGCGGCGACCGCGGCGGCGGTACCGCCGCTCGAGCCGGCGGTGACCCGGTCAAGCAAGTAGGGATTCTTGGTATACCCCGGAAGGATCGAACTCACCGTCTCATAGGGCGTGAACGCAAACTCCGCCATGTTCGATTTGGCGAGCACGATGGCGCCGGCCTCCTTGATCCGGCGGACCAGGAAAGCGTCTTTCTCCGAGACGAATCCCGCCAGCGACAGCGACCCGGCGGTGACCGGGAGTTCGGTCGTCTCGAAGTTGTCCTTCACGATGGTCGGGATGCAGTGGAGCGGGCCGATGAACCCGCCCGCCCGGTACCGCCGGTCGAGCGAGTCTGCGACGGCGAGCGCAGCGGGATTCACCGCGATGATCGCATTGATCGCCGGGCCGTTCTTGTCGTAGGCATCGATTCGATGGAGGTACTGCTCGACGAGGGCACGGCACGTGAGGCGACCGGCCTTCATGGCGCCGTGGATGTCCGCGAAGGTCGCCTCCTGGACGTTGAACGAAGGCCCTTGGGCGGACGCGACGGCCACCGCGGCGAGCGGGGCGAGGAACAGAGGGAGGATGCGCATCAGCGGAGTCTCCAGAAGGTTTCGTCCGACAGCGTGGCGGCCGGTGGCCGCACCCGCTCGATCGTGCCGGCCGTTTCGAGCGCCAGGAGGTGCGCCAGCAGCGATTGCGCCGCCGCGGGGTGAAGTCTCGGGTCGACGTCCGCGTAGATCCGGGCGACGAGCGGCATGATCGGGCTCTCGCCATGGCCAAGGGCCTCGATCGCCTGGTGGGTTCGCATGTCGCGATGGGCGCGGAGCTCCCGCATCCG